>NZ_LGYY01000167.1:0-63065 GCF_001308045.1 Shewanella sp. Sh95 | reverse complement strand
TCAATCAGTGCCTTAGAGGCCAGCATCAAGCTGTTTAATCGTTTTAGGTGAAGTTCTGGGCAGTATTGGTGTAAAGAATGTTGTAGGATATTGGCTTCGCGCATCTTGTTGTCCAAGTGTAGTTTTTGGCGAAACCATTTGATCATGCAACAAGATGCGCTTCCACCCTAATTTGATGATTTATTTGTAAATCATCAGGGGATTCTTCAGTACTGCGCTGCCACATTAGCTTGGGATTTCGCTTGGTAAGCCGCAATAATATCGTTCATCGCCGCCTTTAAACTGCCCGCGGCTCTTAGTTCAATAGGGGCTGTCGCCTCAGTGTCTATTGGCGCACCTTGTACCATCCCTGCCATCACTGTAGTCCCTAAACTGAATGCCAGTACTAAGCCCTGTTTTGCCATAATTGCTCTCCTTTGGCTCTGCGAAATAGTTATCCTAATTTAACTAACTACATACAAAACGGGAAAATACCGGCAGGATCAAGTCGAATACTCGCCTGATAAGCCCCAATAGAGATGATTGCGGACAAGATCACTGAAGATAGACAACGGAAGGACAATTTGTCCCTTATGATAAAATAAAAAGTCGCCCACAGGCGACTTTAACCTTGATGAATGATTATTGACCCGTTGGGGTCAACACTATCTCCACACGACGGTTTTGCGCGCGTCCCTCGGCACTCGCATTGGATGCGATTGGACTCGATTCACCCATTCCCTTAGACTTTACGCGAGCGGCAGCCACGCCTTTACTCATCAAGTAGTTCCCTACTTCGCTGGCTCGTACCTGTGATAAACGTAAATTGTATGAATCTGAGCCGCTGCTGTCGGTATAACCCAACACGTTAAGTTGGGTCTTACTATACTCCTTCGCCACCAGCGCAACAGAGTTCAGTACCCGCTTAGCACCCTCACTCAGCTCGGTTTGATCCACACCAAAAGTCACTTCATTTGGCATATTAAGAATAATATTGTCACCACTGCGAGTTACGCTAACTCCCGTGGAAGCGAGTTGTTGGCGTAATTTGGTTTCTTGTACGTCCATATAGTAGCCAATACCACCACCTAAGGCGGCGCCAGAGGCTGCACCAATTAAAGCTCCTTTACCGCGGTCACTCTTACTTGACGAGGCAACACCAACGGCTGCTCCAGCAACGGCACCAATTAGCGCCCCCGTAGTCGCTTTTGCCGTTTGTTGTTCGTTGGTATAGGGGTTGACAGTCGAACAGCCTGACGCAATCAAGGCGCTAGCCATAACCACAATAGCAAGCTTAGATGCTGGCAATGATTTAATCAGAGAAGGCTTCATCATTATGACCTCATAACATGATTGATGAGATTTGCCTTTGAAAGGCAAAGGGCGTGGTAAATCGCCAAAAACACCATGAAAAAATCGCAGTATATAAGCATTCTCTTTCGAGACAATCTTTAATCGTTTCTTTGCGCAGTTTATGAGTAATTTAATCGCAAAAAACACCAAACCAAAACATCTTTGGCTTATTCATGCAACATTTAGAGTAAAAGCACTGAAATAGTGCAAGCTGCACCGTTTCTGACATAACTTCTAAAACCAACCGTTTGAAACATAAATTCAATTAATTGATTTTAAACATTAATTTATATATTAAAAAATTGGCACGGATTTTACATACTAATAAATAGGTAGAAGAGTAGAGACCCCAAGCGTAACTCACTCGATACCTAAGTAAGTTGTTTGACATCAATGGACGTTAATCTAAGTGCCCGTTGCGAGGCATGTTAATCGAAGCACAATCCCTAAGTGGATTGAGGAGGAAGAGATGAAACATCTGATGAAACTTATTAGTCATTGTCACCACGAATGGTTGTCCCTACGCCATATAGGACATAGTCAGTGGGATATAGAGCAGCGCCAATAATCATGAAGGAATACCCCAAAGAACCCGTTAAAGCGCATACAGATAGCATAAAGTGAAAAGGATAGGCCATGGGAATCGTCAATCATAATCTTAAACCTGACGTTATTTTTGAAGTAAAAGTCAAAGGCAGATTACTCTCTGATGTCGCACGACAGTATGGTCTTTCGGCTAAAGCGGTTTACCAGTGGGTAAGGGAAAGTGAGCAACAGCCGCAGCAACGTGAATGCGCCTTAATAAATGAAATTGCCCAGCTGCAGAAACGTATTAAGCAGCTAAACAGTGAATTACGCACGATATAGGTTGAGGTAACACTCGCCCAGTGCCCTTATAGACAAGGCCGGACCCCATTGCATATTGCCCTGTAGGTCTAACGCGATATGAAAGTTGTGCTAAAAACAATAATAACAGCGCCCTTTTACGTCCGGCCTTGTCATCCAATTAATTGGATTAGCAATAAATAACAGTTTAGACAGAGTCGGATGGGTATCTATTATCGCTCCCCAACGACCTAAGATATAAATCGTACAAAATAACAATAATAACTGTGCTGTTTACTGTCCGACTCTGTCAACTTAACACTCAAAGTGTTGCAAGAGAAAAAGAGGCAGGTTTTGACAAGGCTTTAGAGGGAGCTATCTCCCCCAAAGATCAAATATGTGAATTGTGCTCCCCCAAGTCATGAACATATTACCCTCTCGGGTCTTGTCCTTTTATTCACGGATCAATGACGATCCAGCGCTAGACTAGGATAGCGCGCCACGGATGGCTGTGTTATTGGGAAGGTTTCGGCAAGGCTCGAGGGAGTTGTCTCCCCCAAAGATTAATATGTCGATAGTGCTCTGTGTGGCCCATCAACATATTTCTCCCTTTGGTCTTGTCCTTTTATTGAGTGGTTCAATGGAAAGGAAGGGGCATAACGCCTGTGCCAAGGATGGCAATGCCACAGGCTTTAACACTCGCACCAGGCAATTAATCCCAATAAAAAAGACGCTCATAAGGCGTCTATTTTATTGAAGAATATTCTACTAATAATCTTCATTGGCTTCTTGAAGTCGCTGCTTGCGCTCCTGAGCCTCTTCATAGGCAGCTTGAATTTCATCCAAAACAGAACTGACGTCGGCATCGACTAATACTTCAGTAAAATGACCTGTTAACTGCGTATCAGGCTTTAACTGACCAGCTTCAAATAAGGCCCACATTTCTTTCGCGTATTGAGTCTTGAGCAATTCAGGTGCGTACTGGCCATAATATTGCGTCATGTTATTGACATCCCGCTCCAACATCCATTTAGCGTGATTATTCGCTGCCGCATCTACCGCTTGGGGTAAATCAATAATGACAGGGCCTTGATCATCGACTAGGACATTAAATTCGGACAAGTCACCATGGACTAAGCCTGCGCAAAGCATACGTTTGACATAAGTCATCACTAAAGCGTGGTCATGTATAGCTTTCTCAGCGCTAAGGCTGACATCATTAAGGCGAGGCGCAACATGACCTTCACTATCGGTGACTAATTCCATGAGTAACACACCATCGTAGCAACCGTAAGGGGTTGGTACTCGCACTCCGGCATCAGCCAAGCGAAACAATGCATCTACCTCAGCGTTTTGCCAGACTTCTTCCATTTGCTCACGGCCAAATTTAGAGCCTTTTTCCATTGCGCGAGCGCGACGGCTATTTCGGACTTTGCGCCCCTCTTGGTAAACCACCGCCTGCTTAAAACTACGTTTGTCCGCTTCCTTGTAAACTTTAGCGCAGCGAATATCTTCACCACAGCGCACAACGTACACAGTAGCTTCTTTACCGCTCATTAACTGGCTGATGACTTCATCAACCAGTCCTTCATCAACCAGTGGTTGGATTCGTTTAGGAGTTTTCATACCGACCTTATACCTTAGTTAGGCCTAAGATGGAATGTGCCGGGCAAATCTTCATATATAAAGCAGCCTTCTACCAATAATGAATAACAAAATGAGGGTAAGCATACCCGACTTCAGTAAAAACTAAAGCACCTAGCGTAGGAACACAAGAGCAAAAAATGGTGGATTTAAAGCCAATACATTTGCAGAGAACGGCACATTATCTCCTTGATTGCCCCAAACAAATACTTGCTCGCTTCATCAGCAACATGTTAAATCCCACAACCATTAAACACACAACGAGATCACTCTGCCGTAAGTGACGGCGGCTTTAAGCCGTTACCCAAGCATTAACTACCTTCAGAATAATCTTAAAATGGTTTTCCACGTTTGTTATGGGGTATCAATGCCTATTTTGAGCAAAAATGAGGGGATATCGCCAAAGTGTTACCCCAAGCTATTGAAAGTATTAAATTATCACAAACTCAACCCGTTAGCACTATCCACCGAGTATGTTGTGATAAAGTAGGGTAACCAAGCCAGCTTGGTGCTGCTAAATAACCGCACAAAGGGCGAAATATAGCGCTAGATCTCCTCAGTACTAAGCTTTATGCTGATGCCACTTTTGGAACTCTTTTGATAATAAAATGCGATACCTAAACTTTGCATTCGCTCTGACAGCCCTCTCCCTCACTCAATGCACGAGTCTTTCACTCGAAGAATGCCGTGATAATGACTGGTACGCCACTGGCTTAGCCGATGGTAACCGCGGTGCTGCTGCGAGTAGGCTCAACCAATATCAACAGGACTGCCGTGAATTTAATCTCAAGGTTGATGCGACGCAATGGCAGCAAGGATATCAACAAGGATTAATGAGTTATTGCTTGCCAGAAAATGGTTACCGTATTGGTTTGGCGGGAGAATATTACTACGGCGTCTGTAATAACAATCAATTTGTTGAACGCTACAATCAAGGACATGAACAATATCTGATTAATAAACGTTTAGCAGAAATAGCCGATCGCTTAAATGCTATTGACAGCGAGATTAGCAGTATCAATAACAAACTAAATAATCTCACCGACAAAGCCGAATTACTAAGGCAAAAAAATATTTTATTGAATGAGAAGAACCATCTTCTGGACGAAAGTTTACGTCTGCGCCATGGAGATATCCGTTTTCAATTTAGGTTCTAATTGAAAAGTTAACCCATATAATCACTTAGAGATGCCTTTTTCGAAAACTTTAGTATCGATAAGGCTGACTTTGTTCGCGACGTTACTGTTTTTAACCTTCGGAACACGTAGGAAAAAACTATAATAAAGCAGGCTTGCTGAGGTCCACGCAATCGCCAAACTCCATAAGTCATGACTTAAAAAATGAGCACCGCGCAGTTCTTGGGCAAAACCAAAAATAGCCCCTAATCCAATCCCAAAGAGTAAGCCAAACTTTGCGTAACGGGGATTGTATTCCTTAAGCACAAAATAACTCGCCACCCATGCAAAACCGCCACTTGAATGCCCTCCAGGAAAACACTGACCAAACTCCACCCCTTCTGGTAAGCGCGCAAACAGAGAGCTATGCATCATACGCCCGCCAAATTCAATGACATCCCAAGGGCAAGTCATGTGAGTGAAACTCTTACCTAATCGAACCAACAACACGCTAGCAAGAACACTACAGAATAAATAGATAAAACCTTTACGATAAACACGCAACGTCTCAAGTCGAAAGCTTAGGCCAATGCAAGCAACAACCGCTATGGCGAACAAAATCACCAGATTACGTCCTGTCACATGCAAGATACTTTCGGTAAGCCAATGCCCTCGTAAAGGCCATGAACTGACACCTCCCTGCCAATTGAATAATAGGCTGGCAAAGCGCATATCAGCATGAGTCCACTCAAGCCCCAAAATAATTACCGTAAATACGAGCCATGGAACAAACAAATATCCCTTTGCAAACTGAAGAAATGTCGTCCTAACATTGCTTTTAATATTCTGATGCACTTATTTATCCAATCACCAAAATCATAGCTTCGAGGATAAGGAGAAATTCTTATCAAAAGCTTAAGACATTTTACCGAAAAAATAACAAAAACCTTACAACTCCACAGGTTGAACGCTGATTAAAAACAGCTAAGGGATAAAATGATTATAGTGAATCAATAACCATGTGCTTAATGGATGAGCCTCCCATGCCCTAAAACTTCGTACTCCAACTGTCTCAAAAAGTCGGTTATTTACAGATACAACAATCGATAGGAGTAAATCAGGGCGTCACCAACATTGCTGGAAAACTGGCAACAAACCTAAGGACAACGAATAGTTAGGTCACGGACTTTACTGCGGGATAGTGATAGACAAACCGTTAGAGCAAGCTTCATTCAACGTCCAACAGGGCCGTTAAAGATAACGAAATGAGGTTACCAATCTGAGCCCCCATAAGACATAATAGCTGAGCAAAATCGCTAATAAAAAGCCCCCGCAACCTAGATTGTGGGGGCTTTACTATGAGGGGTTAGCTCATATTCAACAATAATTACTTGTAAGTCGCTTCGCGTTTTTTCGCTTCGGCATCCCACTTAGGTAACATGTCTTTTTTGAATGCTTCCTTCTCTGCATTCAGTTTTTCCATGTCCATACCCAGTACCGCCTGAGCTTTCGCCTTAGTCGAAATATCAGGGATAGCAACAGGATCTGTTAAACCTTTTTTCGCTAACAACTGTGCTAACTTAACACGAGCATCGGCGGCTTTATTAACAGATGTACCCAACACTCGTAGCGCTTCTTCAGGAGCGTGAGCGGCAACACCGTGCGAAGCAATGGCTAAATCCCAGCGCCATTGAGCGTGGCGGATGTCAGTCAAAATTGGCTTCATTTCAGCTTCAGTAGCACCTAATTCCCATGCTTTAGCGGCTTCGAAGTGCGCCTTCACTAATTGCTCTTCCGCTTTAAGTTTCATTTCTTTAACTTTAGCTTTGCGCTCATTAGTGACACCCACTAAGAATTCTTTCGTTTGGCTATGGCAAGTTGCACAGGTTTCTTCGAAACGATCGAATGGGTTACCGACTTTATGGTCAGTGAACTTCTTACCTTCAGGGCTAGTCACTTTAGGCATATGACAGTCAACACAACTGACATTATTTTTACCATGAATACCCATCTTCCAAGTTTCGTACTCAGGGTGCTGTGCTTTTAACATTGGTGTTTTAGACAGTGCATGAGTCCAATCAGAGAACTCAATACCATCATAGTAAACTTCCATTTGCTCAACGGTTACGCCCATATCCCAAGGGAATTTCACGAAACCTTTACGGTCGTCTTTCTTCTCGAAATAGTATTCAACGTGACACTGACCGCAAACCATTGATTGCTTGTCTTTCTTGGATGCTTTGTCAAATGGAGTGCCAATAGCCTCCATAGCACGGTCAACATAAGGACGAGAAATACGTAATTTTGGAGAGCCTTTTTCATGGCAATCGCCACAGCCAATAGTATTGGTCACTTCTGGACCACCTTTGGCCCATTTACCTTTGAAGTAACCATCTTCACCTTGCTCTTCAATCAGGCGAGGCACATCTGGGCTTTTACAACTCCAACATGCCATTGGCAATGGGCCGTCTTCCGCGTCTTTAGGCGCACCTGTACGTAAGGTATTGCGTACATCGGTTACCGCATACATATGACCACGCGGAGCTTTATAATCCGTTGCAAAATGATAACCTGCCCACAGGATAACCATATTAGGATCCTGTTCAAGCGCATCCACTAGCTCTTCACTTTTAGCGGTATCATGCCAGCTATTGTATTGATTTTTAAATTTATCTTTATAAACCTCATTGCGAGGTTCAGTTTTATCGCTCGCCATTGCGCCCGCCGCCATGAAGCTGGCGGCAACCAGTGCACTCAGTGCAAAGGACTTACCTGTCATCTTCTTCATCATCTCATCTCCGTGTTACATTATTGTTGTGAATCACGACATCTCCGTTACCAAAGTTAGTAGCTTAATGCCGCTAAAAATATACCTCTTAGGAGGTATCTGCGGCGAAGTTTGCGCCAGATCAAAATGTAATAGTGTTGTTGTTCACACTTTTATGTTTTCGTTAGTGTAGTACATTATTTTCTAATGTAAAACACGACTAAAGTGCCATTAAATCAATGGCCCATATATTAGGTAATGGACATATGAAACGAGGCAGCCTTACCTCTAAAATTTTGGGTTTAATGTTAGTACTGATTTTGCTTTCTAGCAGCTTGGCCATCTTCGCAATCATCAATTTGTCTTACAGCCTAGGGGATGCAAAAGCCATCAACGCCTCTGGTTCACTGCGGATGCAAAGCTACCGGCTGATGTTCTACCCCAACTCAGGCAGTGAAGCTGCCCAAGAAAAAATCACTGAATTTGAAAATACGCTGCATTCTGAGGCACTACAACCCTCCACAGGCTGGCTCAGTCAGAAAAGAATAGCCGAGCAATATCAACTTGTTATCGATAAGTGGCTAGTGATGAAATATTACATCGAGCAGGAAAACTCCCGCGACTACGCCGCCTCACTCAAGGACTTTGTCGATACTATTGATTTATTGGTATTGGAAATGGAGCATCATGCCGCTTTTAAGTTGCGCCTTCTCGCGGCGAGCCAAATTTTTGGGCTTGGGCTGATGCTAGTTATCGCCTTTTTAGCGGTGCGCTTTACTAAACGCAAAGTCGTTGTACCCTTGCAACAATTGATGGAGTCCGCCAATACGATTTCTAAGGGTAACTTTGAGATCGAAATGCCCGAAACCGAATATATTGAACTCACGGCTCTGACCGATGCACTGCAAAAAACCGCCCGCGAGCTCGCGACCCTGTATGGCAACTTAGAATCTCAAGTCGCCGAGAAGACTCTTGCGCTCACCAGAGCAAACAATGAACTCGCCTTTTTATACGATAACCTTTTGACTCTTAATGCGAAAAAATTGGACTACAAGGCGCTCAAGGCCGCGTTGAATAAGTTAAAGGATTATGAGTCTATCGACTATTTAAGGCTGATTATTCAGTACCCAGAGCAGGAACTCGAAGTCGTCGAAGCCGATGGTGGCTGGCCAGAAGGCGCTCACAACAACATCCGCTTTCCGCTACAATTTGAGCAGGCTGATTTAGGTTATTTAGAGCTTATCTCAACCCAAGATATTAATACTCCGTTGTTTAAAAACTTTGCCATTATGCTTACTCGCTCCATCGTTATTCATAACGCTACCGAACAAAGACAACAGTTAGCCCTAATGGAAGAACGTGGTGTTATCGCAAGGGAATTACATGATTCACTCGGGCAAGTGCTTTCTTTCCTAAAAATCCAAATTAGCTTGCTGCGCAAAAATTTAGATCTTAGCTGCCGCAATCCTACCATTGAGGGACAACTCACAGAGATCAACGAAGGGGTTAGTACAGCCTATGTACAACTCCGAGAGTTACTATCCACCTTCAGATTAACCATTAAGGAGCCCAATCTGAAGAATGCGATGGAAGCAATGCTTGAGCAGCTCAGAGCAAAAACCGATATCAAGATCCACCTCGATTATAAGCTTTCCCCCCAATGGTTAGAGGCGAAACAACATATCCATATTTTGCAGATCACCCGAGAAGCAACGCTCAACGCTATCAAACATGCCCGTGCTAGCCATATCAATATTCGCTGTTATAAAGATGAGCATGGTATGGTTAATATCAGTGTAAGTGATGATGGTGTAGGTATTGGCCATATTAAAGAACGGGATCAGCACTTCGGCATAGGCATCATGCATGAACGTGCCAGCAAATTAGGCGGCACGGTTGTATTTAGCAGCAATGATCCGCAAACTAGTCGCAAAGGAATCACTGGACAGCTAGAGCCAGAAAATCCAGACTCGCCCCTTGAACCCCATAGCACATCCAATTTATCACAGGGCACCAAAGTCACTTTAATCTTCCCTTCTCAACAGGAGCCTACACATGGGTAAACCTTATTCTGTTCTGGTGGTCGATGATCACCCTCTCTTACGTAAAGGTATCTGCCAATTGATCGCCTCAGATCCAGACTTTAACCTCTTCGGTGAAGTGGGTAGTGGTTTAGATGCTTTAAGCGCCGTAGTAACTGATGAACCTGACATCGTCTTGCTCGATCTCAATATGAAGGGAATGACTGGCCTCGATACCCTCAATGCCATGCGCCAAGAAGGCGTGACTTCACGAATCGTGATCTTAACCGTTTCAGATGCAAAACAAGATGTTATTCGCCTATTACGTGCGGGAGCTGACGGTTACTTACTCAAAGATACCGAGCCAGATTTGCTGCTCGATAAACTCAAAAATGCCATGTCAGGCCACAGAGTGATCAGCGAAGAAGTTGAAGAATATCTCTATGAACTCAAAAATGCCGCCGATGAACAAGAATGGATTTCAAGCCTCACCCCAAGGGAGCTACAGATCCTGCAACAACTGGCGGAAGGATTAAGTAATCGTATGATTTCAGAGCATTTACACATCAGTGAAGGCACTGTGAAAGTGCATGTCAAAAACCTGTTGCGTAAAGCTAATGCCAAGTCGAGAACCGAAATGGCTGTAAGATATTTGAACAATTGATATTGGATAAGTGATAGACTTACTCCATTAAATAATAAAGGCAATCAATAGATTGCCTTTATTATTTGTTGATATTCACAGCGGGCGGTTATAGCCCTTTTTGCACAAATTCATACCAACTAAGTAGCGCTTCTTCTAAATCTTCTAGCCCACAGTAAGCCTCAGATTCAGCATCATAGAGGGACATCGCCTCTTCGAGTTCATAATCCTGCTCAAATCCTAAAGCATTAGCGTAAATTCGTGCCTGCTCCTCATCCAGATCTAAGGTAATATCTTTGCCGATAAAACGCCAAGAAACTCGCTTACCTGTTTGAATTTCTTTGATAATATCGAGCACTTGCTGAATTTTGGCTAACTCAGGCCCCAACTCTTCTGAAAACCATTGGCCCAGTACCTCATGGTCCATGCTAAAGCTGGCTAAATACGTGCCAGTCAAACTGTTACGCCGAAATTCATATTCCATTTTATCTTCTCAATACATTACAACTAAGGCTAATTTTAATCTATTTCATCATAAGTTGCTTGGCCAGCAATTTACTCATCTAGCGCTGAGGTTATTGTGAGAGGAAACGACGCTAGGCTTCATTTCCACTGTAAAATCAGTTAGCTTTACCCGATGATTTAGCATGAGATGGAATGTGACATGCACGAAGGATTTATCTATAGCATAGTGCTTAGCGGCGCACGAGCTGGCTCAACCTTAAGCCCAGAACAACTTGAAAATTGGGACCCTAAGGACGGGTTGATTTGGGTACACCTACGTTATCGCCACAAAAAGGCTCGCCATTGGGTGTTAAACAGCGGTCTTAATAAAGTCGAAACCGATGCCCTGCTCGCCCAAGATACTCGCCCTCGAGCCGTATTGGCAGGGGAAGGCGTATTACTCGCACTGCGCGGTATTAACTTAAATCCAAACTCAGCACCTGAAGATATGGTCGCCGTGCGAATTTACGCCGATAGACAGCGCATTATCTCCACCTGTGATCGCGAGCTGCAATCGGTTAAAGATGTGGCTGAACTGATCATGGAAGGCACAGGCCCCACCACCACAGGAGATTTTCTCCTCGCCATTTGTGAAAAACTGACTACACGTAAAGTCGATTTTATCGATACGCTAGAGGAGCAACTTTCAGAATTAGAAGAACAAGTTGTTTCTGGCAATGTTAAAGATTTACGTACTGATATTGCCGAACTACGCCGACAAACCGTAGCCTTGCGCCGCTATTTAGGCCCACAGAAAGAAGCCTTCACTAAGATGCTGTCCGATCAATTTGTGCTGTTTAATGAGCCCGAAAAACTTAAGATGCGCGAAACCACGGATAAGCTTATTCGCACCATTGAAGACTTAGATGCACTGCGCGACCGAGCCAATGTGACCCAGGAAGAGTTACTCAGCCAGCAATCGGAGCAGCTAAACAAGCGCTTGTATTTCTTATCCTTAGTCTCGGCAATTTTCTTACCGCTGGGCTTTTTAACCGGTTTGCTTGGGGTCAATATCGGCGGTATTCCCGGTGCGGATAACGCATGGGCTTTTGCGACCTTCTGCGGCATTTTAATATCGCTGGTTGCCCTGCAAATGGCGCTCTTCTATCGCTTTAAGTGGTTGTAGACTTTAATAAAAAACGCCAATATCGAGATTGGCGTTTTGTTTTGCTGATTGCCGTTAATATGGCAATTCAAACAGATTGGTCATGACTTTATAGAGCTCTGTGCCTTGATGCACCGACGCCGAAGCAAAATGGAGTATAGGCACACAATCCTGGGGCAAACTGAGTGCCGTCAGCTCCTGCTCACTGCCATATAAGTCGAGTCGCAGCAGATTGACTAAGGTCTCACCCGCCGCAAGCGGCTCTCCCACGGGCGCCACATATTCCACCAAGCCCGCCATAGGCGCATGGTACTTTTTGTAATCCTTAAGATAACAGCCAAAACGCGGCATCTTAACGGGTTCCACTTGCTCGGCAATCACCCCTCGATGGCTTAAATAGGCCAAAATGCCTTTAGCATCGACTAAAGCATCCTCAAGGCAAATGCGTTCTTGGCTCGCCAGTTCCAAGGTAAAAGCTGAAACGGCGATACTGAGATCCCGCCCCTGAGCTTTTGCCTCCTCACTGAGTTGCCACCAAGGACAAAATGCCGCCTCATCCATTGCGCCACCAAAACTATTGGGGATCACCAGTGTGTAAGGAATCGTGAAAAACTGCGCCGCTGCAACATCATATTCAGGGCAATACAAATGTTTACAGGATTTAGGCCCTGTATGCAGATCGAGCACTATATCCGCCGCATGGGCCATAGCCTGTAAGCTAACCGCCAATCTGTGGCCCGTGGTCACGCCCCAATCGTTACGTAACCGCTGCTGGCAAGCTTCAATCAAGGTGCTGCGATATGCTTGAATAAGTTCGCTATCGCTAAGCTCGGCATGCTCGCTGTACCAAGCGGGTAAATCTATCGCGTGATTTAAGTACTCACGATTCCAGTTTACGCCAGTGATAGGGTCAAAACGCCCCAATGTAAACTCACCGCTTTTTTGATTAATCCCCAGCGGATTAGCCAAGGGCACTAAGGTAATCTCACCTAAGATGTGGCAATTTTCCAACTGCTTCATCAATTGATAAATCACCGCATTGCCTTGCACCTCAGCACCATGGACATTAGCCTGAATATACACTTTAGGGCCAGATACATGACCACTTGGCTTAAAGTGATAAATCGGCAGCGTCAGAGCCTGCCCTGCGGCAAGCTCCCCAATTTGCAGAGACGATGTTGTCGGCAACATACTAAACGCCTTCAAACAAGTTTTCGTGCAACGCTTTAACCACTTGTGCCGCTTCGGATTCGGCTACTAACACACACAAGTTATGCGGGCTGGCACCTTGGCAGATCATCCGCACATTATGGGGTTCGAGCACTTCAAACACGCGGCGACAAATACCCGCAGTCGTAGCGATGCGATTACCGATAATCGCCACCAATGCTAAACCATCCTCCACGCGCACGCGGCAATGTTGCGATAATTCTTGCAGTAACGCTTCACTTAATAAACCTTGTCCGCTTGAATCGGAGCCGGTTTTATCTAGAGTGAGCGATACGTTAACTTCGGAGGTGGTGATCAAATCCACACTGATCTTGTGTCTTGCCAATGTGGCAAAGGTTTCCGCCAAGAAGCCCTGCGCATGCAGCATTTGTAGGCTGTGCAGATTGAGTAGCGTCTGGTCGCGGCGCAGCGCCACCGCGCGGAACACGGGTGCATCTTCAACCTGATGGCGGATCCAAGTGCCACCCTTTTCAGGCTCCTTGCTTGAACCGACAAACACTTGAATTTGTTGGCGCACGGCCGGAAGAATCGTCGCAGGATGTAATACTTTAGCGCCAAAGGTTGCCATTTCAGCGGCTTCGTTAAAACTGATTTCGGCAATCGGATGGGCGTTTGGCGCGAGGCGCGGATCGGTCGTATAAATCCCGGCCACATCGGTCCAAATCTCAACCGCTGAGGCTTTTAAGGCTTCGGCTAACAGTGCCGCAGAATAGTCGCTACCGCCACGGCCGAGAGTTGTGGTTTGCCCCGCTTCATCGGAGCCAATAAAGCCTTGAGTCACAATCACTTGCTCAGATAGCAATGGCTGTAAGTGTTCACGGGATAACACTGCAATTTGCTCAACCTGTGGCTCGGCGCGGCCAAAATGGCTGTCGGTGCGCAACACACGGCGCACATCGAAGGCACTTGAGTTGGCGCCTTTTTCGCGCAATACCGCCGCAAATAATGCCGACGAACACTGCTCGCCAAGGGACAATAACTCATCCATGGTGGCCTTACTGCGCTGGGACGCCAGCGCTTCGCTTAATACCGCCATACGGCTTAACAGCTTATCTAACGCGGCAGCAACATCATTAGGGCGACCGAGTTTATCTAAGATAGCGTATTGAATCTGCGCAATTTGCTTTAATCGTTGTAAGCGACCATCGTCGTTAATTGACTCTTGGGTCAGTTCAACCAACAGGTTAGTCACGCCACTAGAGGCGCTAACCACCACTAAACGGCAATCGGGATTACCCAGTACAATCTCGGCGCAGCGATTCATTGCACCGTAATCGGCGACTGAAGTACCACCAAACTTTGCGACAACAAGGGACATTAGCGCACCTCCGCAGAAGCAGAATACACGGCACAAACAAGGATAAGATATTGATTAACTAACATGATTACGCTCCGAACTAACTTCGTTCGAAGAGCCTGGTGCTCAATGATACGCACCCCAATAGAAGGGAAACAGCAATCGTCACCAGAAGCTCTCCACCAATTACAGGTGACAATCGTTAGGATTCAGCCTAAGCGACCGACATAAACATGCAGCAACCATATCTATGCCTCGGCGTTAATCTCCCTCATCAATCATCGCTGGAGTTTGTGCTCCTCTGACTGACTACCTAGTTAACGCTCCTCTTCTGTTCCTTTCCGCCGGAAAGGGACGAAAAAAGTAGCAATAAACCCCTAATGAAGTCAATGCTAATTTCACACACTATATACAAATTCAATAAACGCATTTAAAAACAATGGGAATTTAAAACGTTTGCGACTCATGCCAAACGAGAATAGGGAAAAATCAATCAGATCTAGCAAAGAAGAAAAACAAACTAGCCTTGCCGTGAGATCAGCAAAGCTTAGCCAGAGGAGCGATTAAAAGCGTCAATCGCGGTTAGGTGACCAAGTCCGGTAGCTCATAAACCAAACGCACATAGTCGTTAAATCGACCTAAACACACCTCTGTTTGCCCGGCTAATGTACAAGGCACTAAACTCACCTCGCCCTGTTCCACCATGTAGATAGCGTATTGATTAAACTTTTTCCCCAACTGCAAGGCCATGCTGCGATCAATAAACACGGCCCAGCTCTTCTCCATATGGGATAAATCTGGCGATGCCCCAATCAGTGCACGATAGGGACTGCCTAATAATTCAATTTCACGTAGAAGTTGGCGGTCGAGTAATCGGTTTTGGCTGGGAGTGAGGAGGGTTGAAGCGGGATTATGGGCGGTAATTACAGCAAAGGAAAAATCACAGGATAATGCTTGAGTAAGCAAAAACAACGGCGTTTGATAATGCTGCCACAAATCTTGAGTCATGTTGTCCATTGGTAGTCTAGTCGAAAAATGAACCCGCGCTAGTTTAACAGAGAGCCTAAAAAATCCAAAGAGGCGTGAACTGGCTCACAAGAATTAAAAATACATTAGTTATACTAATCAATGACTAAAGTAAATATCATGGTAAATCAGCGTCTCAGCCTGAAATTTGTTAACATTTCATTTGTTAACAAATGCCTAAAACGAGTACAATGTCGTCATTGGCCAGTTAAGCAGATAACATTAAGTTTGCTTAATCTTGACAAGGGTTTGTTAGATTCCTCTGCGAAATCACCTTATGCTGGCCAGACATCTTTTAAAATGTGTTCTACATTTGATTTATCATTTAAACATTTTAAAAAAAACAATAGTTAAGGAACTATTTTTAACTATTGCTTATCGAAGTTGATACTGGTTACGTTTTATCGTATTACACTTTAAACGTTCACTTATATACATCCTGACGTGTAGCCGTGAAGATCTTCCCTTTGAAGCACAGAGCAGTAAGTGGAAGTATCAACATTTTATGAATATAAGAATCCGATGTAAGTGATTCTTATGGTTAGAATATTGGTTAAAATTTAGGTACTTAATATGCAAAATCCGCACATTCTGATCGTTGAAGATGAAGCCGTTACCCGTAACACGCTAAGAAGTATTTTCGAGGCAGAAGGGTATGTGGTAACTGAGGCCAATGATGGCGCAGAAATGCATAAGGCTATGCAGGAAAACAAAATTAACCTCGTGGTTATGGACATTAACCTACCAGGTAAAAACGGTCTGTTGTTGGCACGTGAATTACGTGAAATCAACAACATCGGTCTGATTTTCTTAACAGGCCGTGACAACGAAGTCGACAAAATCCTTGGACTTGAAATTGGCGCGGACGATTATATTACCAAGCCGTTCAACCCTCGTGAATTGACGATTCGTGCTCGCAACCTTCTGACTCGTGTTAATAGCGCAGGCAATGAAGTCGAAGAAAAGAGCTCTGTAGAATACTATCGTTTTAACGATTGGAGCCTAGAGATCAACAGCCGTTCTCTAGTAAGCCCACAGGGTGAATCTTACAAACTGCCACGTAGCGAATTCCGCGCTATGCTGCACTTTGTTGAAAACCCAGGCAAAATCTTAACTCGTGCCGATCTACTGATGAAGATGACTGGCCGTGAGTTAAAGCCACACGACCGTACTGTTGACGTGACAATCCGTCGTATTCGTAAGCACTTCGAAAGCTTGCCAGATACGCCAGAAATCATCGCTACCATTCACGGTGAAGGCTACCGTTTCTGCGGTAACTTAGAAGACTAATCTTCAACTTACCGTTTGAACGCCATAAAAAACCAGATCCTAGGATCTGGTTTTTTTATCTCTGCAAAAAAGGTTTTAGCTAAAGCAAACTGGAAATCCAAATTACAACTCAGTGAACTGGAATATTGAGCGCCAGATAAGTATTGAGTGTGTTGTGATTAAACTAAGCAGCGTACTGTTAAATAAATAGGCTTAACTCAGAATCATACAAAATAAAAAAGAGTGAGGACGTTACCCCACTCTTTTAAAAAACGCCACTCTGACATAAATACCAGTCTGATATAAATGCCAACCTAATGCTGAGTTATTTGCCGCTTTTAAGCTGTCTATCGAGGAAATCCGCCAGCGAGCGGTATAAGTGATTACGCACTTTCTCACCGCGCATCGAATGCTTAGACCCAGGATAATCAATCATCTGGAACAGTTTACCTTCGTCCTGCAACGCCTTATACACGCGAGTACTGTTTTCAAACAACACGTTATCGTCGGCCATGCCGTGGTACATCAACAGCCCCGACTGGTAGTTTTTCACATAGGGGAACACGCTACTGGCTTCGTAACCCTGCTCATTATTCGCGGGATGAGCAAGATAACGCTCGGTGTAGTGAGTGTCGTACAAGCGCCAATCGGTGACGGGCGCGCCCGAAATCGCCGCCTTAAAGTAATCCGGCGCCTTAAATAAACTCATCAAGGCCATATAACCGCCGTAGCTGTGGCCATAAATCGCCACGTTGTTGCTATCGACAAAGGGCAAGCTGCGCAGATAATCGACACCAACCTTTTGATCGTTCACTTCCGCTTCGCCCAAGTGACGATAAATAACTTGCTCAAACTGAGTGCCTCTATGGGCACTGCCACGGTTATCCAGTTGAAATACCACATAACCTTGCTGCACTAAGTATTGGGTAAAGTAATCCTGCTCACTCCAGCTATTCGTTACCAATTGCGCATGTGGGCCGCCATAAACACGCACCACCACGGGGTACTTTTTGTTCGCATCGAAGGGCACGGGTTTAAAGAGACGCGTTTGCAAGATTTGCCCATCTTCTGCCTTAAGTTCTTTAAACTCAGGCAGTTGCCAAAGGCCTGCATAGTCATACAGAGGATGACCCACTTTGACTTGGTTTTGCTCCACCCACGCCAAATGTTGGCCCTTATCGCCGTGTAAACTGATCTGCGGCGGCTGAGATAAGCTATTGAAATAATCCAGATACACGCTTTGATTATCGGCAAATACCGGATCGTGCATCCCCGCCTCGCGGCTCACACGCTCAACCTTGCCACCCGCTAACGGCACACGGTAAAGGTGTTTTTCGATTGGGGTATCTTTACGGCCGGTGAAATACACCCAACCTGCGGTTTCATCAATATATTCCAGCTCATCGACAGCCCAATTGCCCTCGGTCAGTTGCGTCTTCAGCTTACCTTTTAGGTCAAACAAATACAGATGATTAAAGCCGTCACGCTCCGAGGCCCAGATAAACGCCGATTGCTGCTTTAAGAAGTGCAGGTCGTTGTTTAGATTCACCCAAGCATCGCTGCGCTCTTTGACTAAGGTTTTCGGCTTGTTCAGCGCATCGAGCGCCACCAGTTGCAGGTCTAATTTTTGTTGATCGCGACTCTGCCACTGGAAGGATAAATGCTTGCTATCGGGCAACCAATCGACGCGAGGCAGATAAATATCCTTATTTTTATCATCGCTTAAGGTGACCCAATTGATGGCTTTATTATTAAGGGTCACAACGCCCAGTTGGATCTCGACATTGTTTTTACCCGCAGCCGGATAACGCTGCTCGGTAAGCTTAATGCCATCGGCGTAGATTTCGTTGCGGGTGACTAACTCAACGCCAGACTCATCGATACGGGTAAAGGCGATGGCTGACTCATCGGGCGCCCACCAGTAACCCGTCATGCGGTCCATTTCTTCTTGGGCGACAAATTCCGCCATGGCATTTTTAATCGCGCCGCCACCGTCTGTAGTCATGGCCTCAAGCTTTTTAGTCGCTAAATTGAGCACATACAAATTTTGATCCCGCACGAAGGACACAAAATTCCCCTTGGGCGATAGGCGCGCATCGGTGGCAAAGCCCTCGCCTATCGGCAGTTGGCTGACGCTGTTATCTGCTAAGGAGAAGTAATACAGATTACCCGAGGCGGGGATCAACAGTGCCTTGCTATCGTCCGCCCAGAAATATTCCATAATGCCGTCGCCATAAATACGTTGGCGCTCGCGGCGGGCCTTTTCTTCATCGGACAGTTCATTGCTCGCCAACTTATCGGCATTCAGCAACAGGCTAGATTCGCCCGTCTTCACATCCATTTGCCAGAGATCGTAAAAGTTTTGGTTATCTTTACGTCCAGCCAGATAAGTCACCCTTTGGCCATCGGGGGATAACTTTAATCCACGGGGACTCGTACCCGCCAAGGCAGGAGACGCATTCATGCGCTCGATAGTCAGCGGCGTTGTGCCGCCCTCAAGTGCATAGGCGGGGGTAAATATCGCGCTAGAAACCATGGCCAGTTGACTCGCTATCAGTAGGGATGAGGCGCCCAATGTCACCGAGCGCAGGGAAGAAGCTAACCCATTTTTAGTCATTATTATTCCTTGGAAGCATATTCGCCTTTAGGTGGCGATGAAAAACTGCCTCCATTGTGCCAAGGCACAGCCTAAATAAAAAGCGCAGGCAATATACAGATACAAATTAGCAGGCAAACTTCTTAAGTTAGCTTAATTTTCAAGATAACCCACTCAGTCTTGCACAAAGGGATAACCCTCTTGGCTTAAATTGATTAAAACCCGCAGCAACATCGCTGAAATTGTCGACTAACTGAGTTATTATTCGCGGCAAATAATGAAATTGACCTCAATGTTGAACCCCTAAAGGACCTAACATGCAGACTCTTGCCCAGCACTTAACCTCAAAGGCAGTGAACGAATCCCTCGCGCAACTGATTTTGACCTTAGCCGACACCTCCAAAGCCATCAGCCATGCCGTGCGTCACGGTGCCTTAGCCGGTGTGTTAGGCGCGACCGAACAGGAAAACGTGCAAGGTGAAACCCAGAAAAAACTGGATATCATCACCAACGATATGCTCAAAGATGCATTAAAAGCCGACGGTACAGTGCGCGGCTTAGCCTCAGAGGAAGAAGATCATGTGGTTGAAGTCAGCGCCAATGGTCAATATCTGGTGTGTTTCGACCCTTTAGATGGTTCATCGAATATCGATATCAACTCACTGGTCGGCACCATTTTCTCAGTCCTGCCCGCCCCTGCTGGCGAGCTGACTGAAACAAGCTTTTTGCAATCGGGCCGCCATCAGTTAGCCGCAGGTTATGTGCTCTACGGCCCATCAACCATGCTCGCCCTCACCACAGGCCAAGGCGTGCAACTCTTTACCCTGCACCCAGAAACCAACGAATTTTTACTGACCAACGCGGCCATGAGCATCAGCCCAGACACCCAAGAATTCGCCATTAACATGTCGAACCAGCGTTTTTGGGAAGCGCCAATGCAGACCTACATCGCCGATTTACTGCTAGGCAAAATTGGCCCGCGCGAAAAATC
This sequence comes from Shewanella sp. Sh95, assembly GCF_001308045.1. Lineage (NCBI taxonomy): Bacteria > Pseudomonadati > Pseudomonadota > Gammaproteobacteria > Alteromonadales > Shewanellaceae > Shewanella > Shewanella sp. Sh95. Next base: position 42,700 of record NZ_LGYY01000167.1, on the reverse strand, counting down.
CTTCAACATGCGCTGGATTGCCGCCATGGTGGGTGACGTGCACCGCGTGTTATCTCGCGGCGGTATCTTTACTTACCCAACCGACAATAAAGATCCGAAAAAGCCATACAAGCTGCGTTTAATGTACGAAGCCAACCCAATGGCCTTGTTAGTCGAGCAAGCTGGCGGTAAAGCCTCTACCGGTTATGAAACCATTTTGGATATTCAACCAACGCAAATTCACCAACGCGTAGCGGTTATCCTTGGTAGCGCCAATGAAGTGGATGCTTGCCTAAGCTACCATGGTATCGATTACAGTGAAGAACCCAGTCTGGACTAAGCCGAATCGCTTAGATTTTGATTTTTCAGATGAAAGCCACTAACCACAGTGGCTTTTTTATTGTCGCGGAATGCGACATTCATTTTAAAATGCGGCCTAACGGCCGAGAAAGTCGTGGGTCTTCAACCCACACCCGACCAAGAGGGGATCAACAGCAATTCCCTCTTGGATCTCCCTTGCCGCCCCTAGCGAAGTTACATGCATTGGTTAGTGGCTTCGTGCTTATTCGAAAATCGCTAACGCTTCCGATGGGGCGTCCCTTCCCCCCGAAAGCTACGCAGACGTCCTGTCTGCGTCACGCGATTTTCTTCAACGCCCTTCAGCAACTTCGCAGGGGAAGGTGAATTCCTGTAACTTCTGTGTTGGCTGTAAATCCCCAAAGATTTGTGCATGTCCCAACTTTTCGCCAACTTTTCCGAAGGTTTGTTCAACACTTGGGATAAGTGTCGCGGCTACGCGCGGCCTATCCTTATTTGTTATAAATTTTTATCTAAAAATTCCATTAACTTATACACAGTTCGTTCTGGACGATGTAACGGTTTTATTGATTTTGTCAACAAGTTAACTCTTACTTCCTTGCCGATTAACTCGGATCTGAACTGTTCAGCAGCTAGCCTAGTTGTCGAACCATAGATAATGTTTCCTTCTCTTGTTACAGCCTCAAACTTACAGTGCTCCGGAAGCAAACCTAAAACTTTCAGAACAACAAGATCTTCATCTTCATCAATTTCTGTTGCTTCTGTTCGTAGTCTTGCTCGATGAATCCAGTGGGAATCAAGAGAATATTCTTGCTCATCACCAACTAAACGCATCGTTGAATGAGCTTTATCGAGAGTAATAAAAAAATCTTTTAGCGACTGCAATACTCGCTTATCGAGCGATTCAATTAGTTTTTCAAAAGTTTCATCATCTGGCTGGGCTGATGCATTAATTAACTCCAACACATAATCAACAGTATGCTTAAGAGCGGTTTCTGTAATTTCTATTTGATCTGAAACTTCATCAAGAATGAACCCAAATGATCCTTTAGCTACTTGTGTAATCATAAGATTTGAATTGGCCTTCAACGGGATTTTTCCCCGCTCACCAAGGCTACCATTTTCTTTACTTGCAAAGGCTTTATTTATTAATTCTTGGAAGTTTTCTAAAGCATTACCAGCAAAGCTAGCAAGTATTCCTTGAGATCCTAATACTGGTTCTCCACCAAAAAATAGGGCGACACTGGCATTAGTTTCATTGGCATTTTTTATCAAGGAAATTTCTTTATCAAGTTTTTCTAATTTTTCACGATATTGTAACTCCCCGACGATATCTCCATACTCAATGGCCTCAGAGATCAATTGCTGTACTGCGTATTTATCAGACGTCAAGCTATTCAGTTTCAATTTACGAGGCATCGTAACCTCCGTTTATCAACTTATGAAGAATCTCTGTTTCATTATAGGTAAGATCCACTTCAAGCATTCCTTTCCACAAACTCGTTTCTCTTTGATGAGAAAACAAACCAAACCAGTATTTCGTTTGGGAAACAATAGCCTTAGAGGGCAGATCTAAGTCTACAAAGTAAGCATCACATTTATATGATGCTTTTGCCATTTCAGGAGAAAACAAGCCTATATTGACTTGCACAAAGCTTTTCCAATCCTCAAGACTAAAAGCTACAGGTCGATGAGCGAATGTAACTAAATCAATATCATTTGGTGCTCTTCCTCTGGTTTTTTCAACATTTTCAACAAAGCTACCATCAAGCCATTGGAAACCATTTTTTATACCTAAGCATTTCAACTCATATCGGTACTTAAGGAACCCTATAAGAATTTCTTTTCTTTCCTTACTTGTTGCAAAGTGCTCGACAAAAGCCTCTAAAGTAACTTTGTAAGGAGCTTGATTTGCAGGCTTGGTTGGACAAGCACCAATGAAAGGTGGAAGCACTCCTGACTCTTCAAATTTTGGAATCAAATTCCATCTCCTTTAAAATTTATAACGCCCACATAAAAGACGCGCCGCTAGGTGCGTCCAGCGGAACGAAGTGTAGCGATTGTTGATGTGTTTGTTAGGCATTGCCAGCCACCGCGAAATACAAACCAGCGACACCTATAAAAACACCGATTACGCCAGCGATAGTGCCCCAATATGTAAACTTTACTTGCCTTGCGTGCTTTTTTTGATTTGATAAATAGAGTTCACTTAGTGAAGCTGCAAGTTGCGAAACTTGTTCTTTGACCCCAGGCTTCGAATTTAACCCACTCAATTGAATACTAATATTCTCTGGTAATTCTGAATAAGGTTCTTGACTTTGATGCTTATCTATCAATTCCCGGATAGTGCCGACATTTTTATAAAGCTCTTCATCCTCTCCCGATATCGCTTCAGAATGCATAATACGCAGGCTGAAAAGAATGGATTTTCTATCCTGTGACCAGCGTTCAGCTATATGCTGCATATCTTCATATGTCAGATGATTTTTAATAATTCCAAGTCGGACTTGCTTTCTGAACTGCTTTCTCCAATTGCTCTCAGCCGTATCTTTTAATATCGGCAGAATCCCAATGACGATACCAATGACAGCTCCTATTATTGGCGCAGATATAACTGAAAATAATTCCGTGATCATCACTCCCCTTGCTCCCTAACAGGGTATTACCCGCACATCTAGTAAAATCCAAACCGTGTAGAGTTAGATATTGGTATGATACAAATAAATAATTCAATAATGCCAATAAGTTAGCATCCACCCGGTGTGCTATCAACATTTTTCATCCAAAAAAATCGAGACCCTATTTACCGAAAAACATTTTGGCGCGGTAAGTAGTATTAGACAACGTGAATAGGTAAAGATAGGACAGGCACAAATCTTTAGGACTAACAGCTAACACCAAGGCAACAGAAGTTCACCTCCCCTGCGAAGTTGCTGAAGAGCGTTGAAGAAAAGGGAAAGATGGGGCAGGCGCAACTCTTTCGAGACTAACAGCAAACGCCGAGTTCACAGAAGTTCACCCTCCCCTCGGAGTTGCCGCAGGGCGAATAGACAAATTGCGTGAGTCTCGCCATGGATGGCGAGCTAGCTTTCGCAGGTGCAGGGATGCATCCTTCGGAAGCGATAGCAAATTTGTCGATGAGCACAAGGAGCTTTCAACTCCGTTGGGGGCGGCAAGGGAGATCCAAGAGGGAATAGCTGTTGATCCCCTCTTGGTCGACTCTTTATTAAAAAATCAGGGGGGTGAAGCCCCACGACTTTGATTCACCTCGGCCGTTAGGCCGCAATCACTAAACTTCTACATAAGGTATGGGTTAAAGCCCCACGACTTTAATCTACCTCGGCCGAAGGCCGTATTGCTCTTCTACACGTCAGTGGAAACTGAAACGCCCAACTAACTTGCAACACAAAGATTTTGCTGAATCTTCCAACGACGTTCCATGAGTGGAATCGAGAACCCATAACATACCACCACAATCAAAGGTTGAAGCTGAAAACTCAACTCAGGCCACAACATAAAGGCAGCCACGCAAGCCACAGTGCGCACTATTGCATGCACAATCGCTACCTTTTGCGCCGCTAACACGCCGAAAACTAACCACATTAATCCTGTTTGCACGGCAAGGGCGAAGGGCAAGGCTAAATAGTTTTCCATAAAAAAGGGAATACTGATGCTAAAGGTTAAAAAACTCATCCCCATGGCAGCCAAAAACACTGTTTCAAACCAATTACGATCAGTGCTTTTCTTGAAGGAGATATTTTCACCGGTAAGACGCGAGACTCCCATAGCAAGATAGACAATAGAACCTGTGCCGATAAATGTTGCCATCACCATTTGCGATGCTGGCAGAATAAAACTCAAGATAAACAATAGCGTCCATACAATCATGCCTGATAAGGGCATAGCTAAAGCACGTTTTTGGCGGTATTCGATAAGTTGTTGATCCAGTGATTGATGTTGCATGATTAAGCCTCCTTGTTGGTATGGCTTAAGTATCCCTGCATCCGCTAAATCACGGCAGTGTGAGTTGTCAGCAATTACGGATGACAAATGTCATTCAAAAAACAGGAGAGGGGAAAGATAGGCAGGCACAAATCTTTAGGACTAACAGCTAACACCAAGGCAACAGAAGTTCACCTTCCCCTGCGAAGTTGCTGAAGGGCGTTGAAGAAAATCGCGTGAGCGAGGCATGGATGCCTCGCTAGCTTTCGGACTCTCTGTTTAACATCAAGGGGATGTACCATCGGAAGCGTTAGTGATTTTCGAATAAGCACGAAGCCACTAATCAATGCATGTAACTTCGCTAGGGACACCGGGCCATGTTTTATAAATAAGCCAAAAGGGGAACAGGCGTTTTTCCCCTTTTGGTCGGGTGTGGGTTGAAGACCCACGACTTTGATTCACCTCGGCTGTAAGGCCACAACACCAAATCAGCTATGCAATATCTAGGGCTTAGCCGCATATACCTCACGCCTTTGCGATTGGCCGATAGCGCGGCGTTAACCCAGTATGTTATTGTTTTAGCATCATAGATTCGATTTTTGTGCTTTAACCACTAAGGGTTTGCTCCAAATGGAAAAAATATTTGAAAGACTCATGTATGCATCACGCTGGATTATGGCGCCGATCTATTTAGGGCTGAGTCTAGTGCTATTGGGCTTAGGCATTAAATTCTTCCAAGAAATCTTCCATATTCTGCCAATCATTTTTACGATGACTGAAGTGGATCTGGTGCTGGTGACCCTGTCCTTAATTGATATCACCCTCGTGGGCGGCTTGATTGTGATGGTGATGTTTTCTGGCTATGAGAATTTTGTATCGCAGCTGGATGTGGGCGAAGACAGTGAGAAGCTCAGTTGGTTGGGTAAATTAGATTCAGGCTCACTGAAAAACAAAGTGGCGGCGTCGATTGTGGCGATTTCGTCGATCCACTTACTGAAAATCTTTATGGATGTGAAGAACATCGATAACGACAAAATCATGTGGTACCTGTTAATCCACATCACCTTTGTATTATCCGCTTTTGCCATGGGCTATTTGGATAAAATGACCCGCAAATAAGCATGCAATACGGGCGGGAATTGAACATCAGTTCCCGCCCCTTTCACTCCAGCCTAGGTAAAACCTAGTATTAACTTAGCAGCACCATCAACATTTATAGTTATCAGCCCTTTATAACCTAAAACGACTCAGAGATGTTTTCATCTCATTAGCCATTTTCCGCAGTTGATGGCTAGCAGTCGATAATTCTGAAGATTTGATATTGGTGTTTTCTACCGCCTGCGCAATATTTTCCATATTCTGATTAATCGTCCCCGACACAACGGCCAGTTGTTCTGTTGCGCTAGCAAGTTGGTCATTCACATCGGTAATGCTCGACACCGCGGCGTTAATACGCGTTAGTGCCTCATTGGCCCGTTGAGAACAGGCAATTGTTTGTTCTGTTTCGGTTCGGCTTTGCGCCATTGATTGCACAGCGTTGACTGAGTCTTGCTGAATACCTTGAATACGCCTATTAATGTCCTGAGTTGACGCTTGAGAGCGGCTAGCAAGGGTGCGAACTTCATCTGCCACAACCGCAAAACCCCGCCCCATTTCGCCTGCACGTGCAGCTTCTATCGCAGCATTTAAAGCCAATAGATTGGTCTGCTCCGCAATAGCACCAATCACATCGGTGACCGCGCCGATTTCATCACCACGTTTAGATAACTGCCCGATCACATCAGAGACTTGCTCCAGTTTCAGTTTAAGCGCATCAATCGCTGTTATCGTTTGCCCGACGGACATTACCCCATTTTGAGCTTCATTGTCGGCGTCCCTTGTCGCTTTAGCGGCCATAGTCGCGCTGCGAGCCATGTCCTCACAGGTCGAGGTCATTTCATTTACCGCGGTGGCGACTTGGGCAGTTTGATCCATCACATTTTGTAAAATGTGCTGTGTCTGTTGGCTGGTATGATCAAGCGCTTCAGATTGCTCGACCAATTGCTCTGCCATCGACGACTGTTGACCGATAATATTGCGTAATTGCTTGATAAGACCACTTAATGCCGCTAACAGGCTGTCGTGATCTCCCGCTTTCAAGCCAAAGTTCACCGAAAAATCCCCTGTTGCAACCTGCTGTACCAGTGCTTTTGTTGTCGCCAGTTCTCCGCCGAGTGCCTGTAATAACCAGCGACGGATAAATAACGACACACCTATGGTCAGCGCCATAATAACCACGACAACTAATCCAACTCGGATAGCCACCGCCCAAAAGGCCTCCTTAACATCATCAATATAAAGACCAGAGCCCAACACCCAACCCCATTTATCATCCTTAGCCACGTAAGACAACTTAGCGTAGCGCTCCTCGGTTACTCCCCCACCTTTTATGGGTTTAGGCCATTGGTATTCAACAAAGCCATTGCCATAACGGGTGATCACGTCAACAAAACTGACGAACAAGTTAGCATTATTGAGGGGCTGTTGTTGGCTGCCATCACGGTTACGCATTAAGGTGGCGTGATAAAAGTTTGGCCGATCCAATACGGTACCGTCCAGAGCCGATACCGTTGGATGCATAACCATTTTGGGTATAGGCCGACCGGTATCGTTAATCCAAATATATTCCGCGCCATCATAACGAATGGCCTTAATGGTCGCCATGGCCTGCTGCTGCGCCTGTTCAGTGCTTAACGAACCGCTTTGCTCCAGAGCTTGATAATGTTTAACGACGCTCAGGCCACTATCAATAATCGCCACAACACGATCTTCCCTCCCCTTAATCAAACTCTGGTTAAGGGTATTTAGCTCCATTAGACCCAATACCACAAAGCCCAACAATGCGAGTAACGGAATGCTGAGTAATCGGCCTCCGACTGTCTGCCAAAATCCAGCCATGGTGCCTCCTAATATTCCAAGTGATTCAAGCTTATAAATCAGTATGGTTGAAGTTTCATTTATTTAGCCACTTTTAATTTGATAAAAGTACTCTATGGATTTGTAACAACTCACCTTGGGACTAGCTACTTTTTAGCTCAAATAAAGGCCGTATTTAGGCTGAACAAGCTCAGGGGATTGATTGTTGTCGCAACGACAAAAGGCAAGAAAATAGACCAATATCAATCCTGATTTATTTAACAAAAAAGCCACTTTAATCAGTGGCTTTTAGTATTTAGGAAGATGCTTGAGGACGTTAATTCTTGGCTAACTCAAGCTCATGCACTTTTTCGGTTTGATCGACTATGGTCAATACCGCGGTATCGCCCACTACGTTGCAAGAGGTCAGCACCATATCGATGATGCGATCCAGCGCGGCCACAATCGCAAAGGCTTCAATCGGTAAACCCATTTGATGGATTAACACGCCAATCATCACCATACCGCCACCGGGCACCCCACCCGCGCCAACCGATAATAAAAAGATACTAAATAGCAGCGATGGCAATTGCTCGCTGGTGATTGGCATACCGAAGGCATTGGCAACAAAGAAAATCGCAATAGTGATATAAATCGCCACGCCGCCCATATTCATGGTCGCCCCGAGCGGTACGCCAAAGCCTGCCACAGCGCGGTTAACCCCGAGTTTTTCAGTCAAGGTACGCATAGTCACAGGAATCGTGGCATTGGAGCTGGCGGTAGACAGTGAAAACAGCACTTGCTCCTGCGTCTTCGCCCGAAAGGCCTTAGCCGAAATCGGTGTAAACATACCGACCGCCAACGGATAGACCACAAAAATCCACAACAACAGCAGGGCTAGAATGATCACTAGGTATTCGAGCACACTCATAAATACCGCGGCATCTAAGGTAGCACCTAACTTAAACATCAGCGCAAACACCCCGAAAGGCGCAAGACTCATCACCACAGAAATCAGCTTCATCATGATTTTATTGGCGGTTTGAAAGCCTTGTACCGCACCAGCCACATGCTCGCCGAGGGACTTCATCACTCCACCTAACATCAGCGCCATAAAGATCACTTGTAGCATATTGCCCGACATAAAAGCCGCTACCGGATTACGCGGCACAATATCAATCAACAGCGCCATTAAGCTGGGGAGTTCGGTCGCGGTAATGGCGACACCATCGGTGCTGCTCATATCGACGCCTTTACCTGGGTCGAGCAGTAGCACCACTAACAGAGCGGTCGAGATGGCGACCACAGTATTAATGATGTAAAAGCCGAAGGTTTTGCCGCCAAGGCGCCCAAAGCTTTTTAAGTCCTGCAACTCGCACACGCCACAAACAATACTGACAAATACCAGAGGCACGACCAACATCATGATCATGTTGACGAACATAGTGCCGACGCCGCTAGCCAATTCGACTAAATTGCCTGAAAAAAAGCCAATATCGTTTAAAAAATACTGCACTAAAGTGCCAAGAATAAGTCCCGCAAATAGACCGATAAAGATCCGTGTCGAAAGTGATTTCATCATGCTGATCGTTTTCCCAGATAGCTCATCTTTTGATATTCATCTTCCCTAATGAGCAACATCGCCATTCCCTTTTAAGTTCAGGCGGGGATAGTGAAACATGCTGGCAGCAAATTCAATGAATAAATTTACTTATTTCATTTTAAATTAAGCCAAATTCATCACAAAAATTTTGTATTATTCTGATTTATAACAAAAATAAAATCATAGATTAATAATCACGCTATTAATACATAAGTTAAAAAATCAAAAATTAAACACTATTTAAACCAAATAAACACAATTAATCGATTGATACCGAATAAGACTAGATTTAAAAACTGAATAAATACTTTAAATAGTATTAAAAACTACAGATATCGAACTTAACAGAGAGATGGTGAAGGATAACGACTAACAATATGCCAGTAGCACTAGCTCAAGCCGATGCGACAGCAGGTGCTGCTGTTTAATGCTAATTCGTTGCTGAGTTAACCAACGGCTTAATTGCTGCCAATTTTTTAAGTCGGCTGACTGTAAATATTTAGCCTGAGGCGCTTGCTTAGCAAAGTCATCAGCGGAATTAATCTGTGGGATAGCGAGTAACTCGCTGGGCGCAAAAAGCGCTAACTGCGGCACAATACAATGGGTCATGCCCGTTAAGGTATGGGCAATTTGCAGCCCTGCGGGGTCGAGATCGGTAAAGGCAATAATCGGCATTTTACCCGCCATCGCCTGTAAAAACTGCCGCACACCGATGGGGGAATGGTGGCCGCTACCACGGTAAATCACCATAATGCGGCTAAGTTCTTCAGGTAAGCGCGCTTGGGTTATTGCATCAAATATATCTAGGTTTTCAACCACTAAGATGGCGTTAACATCAAGCTCATCGCAATGGATTTGCGCCTCATCTAAGGGAGTACGTAATGAGGCCCGTGCAGAAATCCCCAAGGGCGGCGATTCAAAACCGAGATACTTCAACAAAACATACTCGGCTTCGGGGCGGATGTTCGCCAGCTTCTCATTCTGGCTTTGGGCGGACATGGTGATGCGGTCTAGATTAAAGTCCAGTGCCTGTAAATCCACGCCCTCTTTTGCCAATACACCTTGGCGCAGCAACTCAAAATCCCGTGGCGCAAAACACAAATATTTTTCCGCACCATCCAGCTCGCCTACCTCTAACTCACGGTAAATCGTTCGCCAATTCGGGCTAAGTTTTACCCTTGAAGAGCGATTAAGATAAACGCCCTCCAAGAGTTGCAACTGCTGTTTACCTAGGCGAGCCATAATTCCACGTCGCGGATAATAAAGTTACCGGTGTAGATGGGGTGAGGTTCGCCTAAGGGCTCTAACTCGAAGTAAGCCTTATGCTCATCGGGCAAGCCTTCGTAGCCGCCAATCACTTGATAAATCCAGCTTTCGGCATCCCACGGCAGGGCTTTTTCGACTAAGTAATCGAGCGCCGATTGACGTAAGCCCGACTCAATCACATCGACGAAGTAAGTATCAACCGCTTGCTTGAGTGGATTATCAGGAATATCAAAGTCTTCGCTTTGGGTAAGCGATACACTGACATCATGCTCGCGCACAGTCTCAACTATGCCCTGACGACTAATCGACTTAATGTGGGCGACGATATTCATCAGCTCAAGCTCTTGGCTGGCGTTATGCACATCCACAGACGCTGGTGCCAATAACACTTCGGCGCGATTGAAAAGACTCGGGATTTCCTTGTGGGACACATGGTCCGCAGGACGGTAATCCGGATGCAAATCTGTGTACAGTAACCAGCCCTTAAGCAAGCGGGTACGACCACGAATTTGCCTAAAGCGACCGAGAAGTTCCAGCAACCGTCCCTGCACCACACTGAGCTCCTGGGCGCAGTCGCTCATGGTTTCCTGCAAGGTGGTCACCAGCAGCTTACGCAGCTCACGAATATCACCGGCGATTTCGCCTAATTCGCTAAACTGGAACATCTCCAAACCATTTAGCAATTCAGACACTTGGCTCTGGGCGAGTTCGTTTTCGCGGATCTTAGCGTTAATGGTACCGACATAACCGAACTCGTTGTTGATCCGCCCCCACAACACGCGGATCGAATAGCGCAAACTGTCGGCAAAGCTATACACATGCTCACTTAAATCAGACAGATACGCCTCGGCAGCACTGTAATCTGAGCTGTGACGCGCTTCTTTATAATGGTCGGCCAAGGTTTTAATGGTGGCGAGCGCCGAGCCGACGTTGGAGTCGATTTGGCGATTGCGCTCATCACTTAAACCTTCTTCGAGCAAGGCACGCACCGAGCGTTTAAGGCGCAGCTCTTGGTCTGGCTCTGGGCGCCATAAAATCCCTGCCTGTTTGAGTTTTTCAACCACGGCGGGATCATGGGCATCTTCATTGAGCGAACCCGCTAAATAAGCGTCCATAATGATGTCAGCATGGCGGCCTAACTGCTTGAGTAGCTTAACCCCAGCCTGATGTAAGTTACTGCTCATCACGGCCTCCTTGGTTGATGCTGTGCGTTATCGTCCAAGGCATCATAGCAAATCCCGCTGGGTCGCCGTTTCCGCCTGCGCCTCTAGGCTTAGGCCTTCAGTTTCGTCGATAAAGCGGATCACTTCGTACAGATAATCCAGCTTGCCCGTCGCGATATAAATTTGTTTTTCAACGTTAGGGCGCACCAGATAGCCAAGCTCCACTAAGCGTTTGAACACTAACTTAATTTGCGCATCACTATTGGTACTGGTTGAGCCGAATAAGCGGTATTGGCTGAGTTTGGCCAACTGCTCACGAAACGCAGGGGTATCTTCAATTCGACTTTGCAGCTCGGTTAACCGTACTGGCGCACCTTCGCTTAAGGGGGCATCTTGGCCGCTGGCTTCCTGCACTAATACCAGCCACTCCACCATAGGAATAAGTGCCTGACAAATATCCTTAAACTGCGATGAAATCACCTTGCGCTCGCTCTCGCCTAACTGCAAATAACCACAGAAAAACACATCACCCTCGGCGGCCGAGGCCACGGTGCGGTTGATTTGATTTAGATAAGCCTCGACCCGCTCGCGGGTGCTGTTATTTTTCAACGCGCGCCAACCATCTTCATTGGTGGTGCGGCAAATAAATTCGCCCTTGAGCAAGAGTTCGATAATGGCGCCCGTGCCGACTAAGACGGTTTGGTTAGATTCGTTCATGGCACTCATTAGATGGCCTCCTTGCTCAGGCGTTTACTCAACAAATCGGCAATCGGATTGGCTTTGGGCTTCACCACCTGCAACTTCTTAGTTTGTTTATTAATAATGTAACGGTGCTCAAACAGGTTCAGCACTTCTGACTCTGGGTTCGGGAAAGCGCCTAACACGCTGATATTGTTGTTACCACAGGCATCGAAAATCTTCTTCACGTTGGTGTGGTGCAGCGTGCCAAGTTCGTCGATCGGCCAGTGAATGGTCACATCGGCACGGCCACGTAACAAGCGCGTAAATGCCAATAGGAACTTACATAAAATCAGGTAAGCCATCCCGTGGCTCGAGGATTCGTTCAGCTGTCTGTCGGTGCGGATAATCAAATCGCTATTACCCTCTTTGAGGCGCAGCTCGATTTCAAGCAGCTTTGAAATGCCACCCGTCAGTGCAGCGCGGCCAATAATATCCAAGGCGCGGCGCATGCTGTTGGTGTATTCCTCATCGGGCAGACCATTAAAGCCGTCGGCTTTCCAATTTTTGAAGGCTTTAACAAACTGCTCAAGCTCGGGCCAAAACTCTAATTCGCTGATCTTAGAGCGAATACGAACCGCAGATTCCGATACGCCATCGAGGAATAACTCCTCGCCCACTTCGCGGGTAATGCGCGCACTCTGCGAAGCGATGCGACGGTCAATATCGGCCAGCACATCGTAAAAGGCGGTTAAATCGACACCGAAGATCCGCCCCTGCTCGCGCAGCGCCATAATGGATTGCGGCACAATCACATTGAGTAGCTGTTCAAGCTGCGGCACAAGCTTGCGGTAATCCAACAGGCGAATACCTTTGTCGTTGATAAAGCTCGACTCTTCGCGGGCACGCTCCCAGGTTTCGGCTAAGCCTGAACCTGACTTGCTGGCAATCACAGAGTCGAAATGCTCCACATATTGCTTAACCGAGCCCATCAAATAATCGCGTTTTAGCAGTAAATCTTCGCCCTGACGCAAACGTTCACCAAGGCTACCTTGGGCTTCTTCATTGTTGGCGGGCAGTTTCAGCTCCGCCAACTTACGCATCACGGCGCGCAGTTTAGTTAAGTTTTCAGAGGCTTCAATCTGCGCCGCATCCGAGGCCTTACGTTCGGTCTCGAGTTGTTGGCGACGGGTTTTCACCTCTTGGGTCTTGGCTTTAAGCTGCTGATCGATTTCTGAGGCGGCACGTTTCACGTCGCTTAACTGGGTTTGCAGCTTGGGCTTACGGATAAGCCAAGTGTGTTGATACCAATCGTCAAAGCGCAATACTTCGCTGCGACGCTGCTCGGCGCGGCTGATTTTGGTTTCAAGCTCACGGATTTGTTGCTTGAGTTTAAGGATATTGTCCTCATCCACACCGCGGGATTTAAGCTCGTTTTTGTACCAGGTTTCACAGGCTTTTTGCTCAGCCTTAGCGCTTTCGCGGCGGGCGTCGATAGTGGCCTTGATTTGCCCCAGTTGATTGTCGAGCGCGCCAATGACTTCCTGCCAGTAGGCTTGTTTTTCCATGCGCGCTTCGAGCGCCTGCTCTTTTTGCTCTTCGAGCCAGAGCTGATGTTGATGCTTAAGCTGCTTTAACTCGCCATCGAGTTGAGTTAAGCGCTGCTGGGCAAAGGCTTTACGCTCGGCCAGCGCCTTGTTGATTTTATCCTGCTCACCGCGTTTTTCATCGAACAGACGACGTAAATCATCGCGGCTATTCTTGTAAGCCGTGCGGGCAAAGGTCAGTTCGCGGCTGAGTTTATCCAGCTCGCCGTTAATCGCCACCAGCTGTGATTCGGCCTCGGCCTGTAATTCCTGCGCGCTTTGCAGCGCCTCTTCGGCCTTGCTTAAACGAATACGCAATTCCTGCTCGGAGGCGGCATATTCAGGCACATCGATGGCTTTAAGATCTAAATGCACCCCAAACACAGTGTCGCTCTCGCCCATCACACTCGGGTGTAAATCGGTGCGATGCAACAACTCTGGCGCAATCACTTTACCCAGACTTTGCTCCCAACCTTGGGCTTCCTTACGCAGGAACTCGAGCAAGGTATGGGATTGCGGGAACAGCATATGGTGCAGTTCATCGAGCGCGGTTTGGCGCTCGTTAACCCGCAGGCTGGCGATACGCAGTGCTTCGTTGGCTTGGTCGCGTTTGGCGCGTAATTTACGCTCCTCGCCCGTTAAGCGCTCAACCTTGGTATTGCAGCTTTCTTGCTCTTCGTCGGCGCGGTGAATCCGCTCGTCGAAAATCGCAAGGCTTAACTTTTCTTCCTCGGTGTAGGTTACGCCATCGACACGTAACTTAAGCTCGGCGGCATTGAGTTTGAATTGGTATTCCTGCTCGCTAAAGCTCGCCTTGCCCGCATCCATTTGGCTGCGCCATTGGGCTTCGAGGGCATCGAGATCGGCTCTTGCCACTTCACGCTGCTTATCGCGCGCTTCGCGCTGTTTGTCCTGTTCGGCGTGCAAACCTTCGAGCTCGCGGTTTAACTGCTCGCCAATTTTGCTGCGACGGGCATTGTAAGCCGCTTCAATATCTTGGTGTTTTTCGGTTTGTAACTTATGGCGCTCGCTTAAGTTTTCCATGTCAGCGCGCCAGTTTGGCAGCATATCCAGGTCGGCCTTAGCTTGCTCGATATTGGCATCTAAAAAGGCGCCGTGCTGATCTTCAATGGCATCTAACTCGTACTCGCACTTGGCTACGTCACCCTTGGCGGCGGATAGGTCGAGGTTAAGCTCATCGCGCACTTCTTTCCATTCGTCATCCAACATTCGAAGCTTTAAATTCAGCTCCTTAGACAGAGTTTGTTGGATCTCTAACCGATCGGCCTCTAGGGTCTCATCATTGCGATAGCCACGGGACAGACTCGAGAGACGCATCTCGGCGCTGAGCAGTTGGTTAAATTCCTGCTCGAGCTTTTCAAACTCGGGGCGGATCACTTCAAAGCCTTGGATTAATTGACTCTCGCGGATCCACGCCTCAACGCGTTGCGGATTGAGGCGTGAGCTAGGTGGATTTACCCCGTCTTCTTCTAAAATGGCGGCGATCATGGATTTGACCGTTTCCATTTTGCCTTCTTTGGAGTGCACCGCTTTAGCGAGTTTTTCGATATGGCGCAGTGAATGCTCACCTTCACACAGGGCAAATTGGCGCGCATAGGCTCGCAGTTCGCTACGGTTGCTGCCCGTGCTTAACAAAGTGCGATCGTTTTGAATAATCGCGCGATATTCGCGGGTGTTGAGCAAGTTGGTGGTGGCTACGCCCTGGCGTTTTAAATCACGGCCAAGTTCCGCCATGTTGTGACATAAAATAGTGTCACCATTTTGCGATTTAATATAATCACTTAACTCAAAACCCTTGGCGATAAAGCGGTAGTTCACGCCTTTGCCATCACCCGCCGAGGCGAGCACGGCTTGATAGAGCAAGCCATCGGCCTTTTGGTATTCGTAAATGATGTAGCTTGAATCGTGTGGCAAGTACCAACGCTCGAAACTGTCACGGGTTGAAGGCACCACGCGGCTAGGATATTCGCCATAAAATACCGGTACTAAACGTTGTAGCGTGGTTTTACCCGAGGCGTTAGTACCACAAATATTGGTATGGCCATTGAGGGCGAGTTCCACAACGCCCGGAAGGTGCGTATCAATCAGCACAATACGAATCAAGCTTGGCATTTCATTCCTTATCCAAACGGGAGCACCTTATGTAAAAGCGAACGATAAGGTCATCCAAAAGCGGCATCGAACTTCAAACATGGTGATGTTAAAAATCGTGGCCTTAAAATTAAGCCCCTAAAATAAGGCAATCGTCGAGCCTTGGCAATTAAGCACCTAGGGCTGAATGCGTTAGCTCACATCAAACGGCCAAGGATACGCCAATTCGCCCCAACAAAGGGGAGTTTTATGCGGGGGGAAGGCGATCGGCAATCCGGCCGTAGATTAACATCATCTCGGCGAGCGAGCTGACCTGCATGCCTTTCATCAAGTTCGCACGGTGAATTTCGACTGTGCGCATGGCGATGCACAGCGTATCGGCGATCTCCTGATTCTTATAGCCTTTGGCGATCAGAGTAAGGATTTCCCGCTCCCGCGGTGTGAGCGACAGATAAGTCTGAAGATATTGATTATTTTGATAATGCTCCTTAGCATTCGCCAAGGCTTTTACCACAGCGTCCGCGAGCTTAGCGCCATCCGCGGGCTTTTGGAAAAAATCCACCGCCCCGCGTTTTAGCGCCTCCACCGCCATGGGCACATCGCCATGGCCAGTCAAATAAATTACCGCCAGCGGACTATTGTGCTGCACTAATTGCGCATGTAACTGCGGCCCACTTAAGCCCGGCATACGAACATCGACTAAGGCGCAGCCCGGCTGACTTAAATCGATGGCGGCAAAAAATGCCTCGGCGCTATCAAAGTCACGGATATTCAAGCCATAGCTTTCGAGCATAAACCGCAGCGAGCGGCGCACCGACTCATCATCATCGATTAAATACACGGGCAATTCGTGGCTCATGCTGGTGCTCCATCAAACTTACGGGGTAAGGATACCTGCGCTTGGCAGCCGCCACTTAAAGCGGTTTCGAGGCTAAAGCGGCCACCATGACTCTCGGCGATATCACGGCAAATCACCAGCCCTAGCCCTAAGCCCTCGGACTTAGTCGAATAAAAGGCTTGCATCAGCAGATTGGCATCCTCAGTTAAACCTGTGCCATTGTCTGTGACCGTGAGCAGTAGCTTGTGTTCTTGGTAACGCAGGTCGATATCAATCGTGGGCTGATAGGGTTTCGAGGCATCGACCTCGCTCTGTTGGCGTTGCACACAGGCATCGGCGGCATTTTTCAAAAGGTTGAGCAATAGTTGCTGCATGCCCACTTCATCTAAAGGCAATTGATAGGCTTCGCCGCTCACATTGGTTGAAAGCTGGATATGGTGCTGCTCCAGCTCATAGGCAAGCAGCGGCGCAGTATCATTCACTAACTGATGTAAATACAGAGGCTGCTTAGAGACAGGCCGCTTTTTCAATAAATTACGTAAACGGCTGATAATACTGTCGGCGCGGCTGACTTCTTGCTGGATTAAAGTCAGCACGGATTGTAATTCTTCTGGACTGGTCCCACGCTGCAAACGTACCTCGGCGCCATGGCAATAATGGCCGATCGCCGCCAAAGGTTGGTTGAGTTCGTGGGAGAGGCTAGCCCCAAGCTCCCCCGCAATCGCAATGCGCTGAGCGTGCTCCAACAGGGCTCGGTTTTCACTGAGTTGCCTCTGGGTATTGATTAACTCTCGGCCGCGGCGACTAAAGCGGTATTCGAGCCAGAAATGGTAGACATTGAGCAATACCAATATGGTCAACGCAAACCAAGCCCAATGTTGATGCAGTTTTACCCATTGCCATGCCCGCTGCCACCAAGGGGCTTGCAGTGGATGCATATCCAGATCTTTAAGCAGTTGATCTATCGCCAATTGACTCACGGCCGTGGTCCAACCCGCAGATTCGGCGGCTTTAGCGGCGGGGCTGTCTTCGGGTAATGCTAGTAGGGCTTGAGTCACCTGTTTTGCGAGGGATTGGGGCGCACGGTTGGTTTTAGCCATAGACCAGTTGGGATATAACCGACTCGAGACTTGGCAATGAAACCCCGCAGGCGCCTGATTATCGAGCACCCGATAATCTTGCAGCTTGATCAAACCTTCGGCCTGCATTTGCTCAAGCTGACATACGGGCACAATTGCCGCATCTAAACTTGGGGATTTATCGCTTGGCTTATCTGTCGCACCGAGCTGATAAATAAGGTTATCGAGTGGAAAACCTAAGGGGATAATTTCTCCTACAAAATGGGGTAAATCTACCCCCTTAAGCTGCGCCTCATAAACTAAAGTGAGATAACCGCCGAAGGCATTTTTAGAGACAATCCCGAGTCGCTTGTCCTTAAGATCTTTTAAGGTCTGATAGGGCGAATCGGCTCTGACCACCAGCGCAGACCCCACTTGCATCGCAGCGCCATTATTGATTGGGCTTCGTAGGGTGGCGAGCCAAGACAGGGAAAATTGCCGCGCCAACATCACCGACTGCCCAGGGTTAGTGATAACAAAGTCCAACGCTTCGGTTTCAACGCCTTTGGCTAATTCTTCAATGCTTAAAGGATGCAATCTAAAGTAACTATTAGGTATTTGCGACTCAAGCCAGCCCATCAAAGGCTGCCAACGATTGACTGTGCTCTTATAGCCCCGTATTGCCAATACGCCGACATCGACCACTTGATAGTTTGCGCCAGCTTCATCCATCAACTCTCCCGCAGGAGCAACAGTTAATGCGCCTACAGTTTTATCCTGAGTGGCCAAAACTTCTGCCATGGCTGAGATACTCAGTAGGCTAAACAATACGATGGCGAGTTTCACCGCCATTCGCCAGCCATTGGTTGATACGACAAAACCCAACACTGTATCCATTCTCCTAAGCTTTAAGATTCAATCCTAAACAATAACCCCTAAACTCTTAAAGGTCATTCTAACTGATATTTATTGCGCTAGATCAAGTCCCTATCCGATATGTGGAAAACCACTATAGAGATGCCACCTCCCCTTTTACAGAATGCGCTTAACGCTAAACCCGCGGTCTTCGACCCGTTTTATCTGTAAGAGTGAAGGAAATCCTATGGACAAGAGTAAACGTCAGTTTCTCGGAAAAATGGCCAGTGTGAGTGTCGGCGCCGCGCTCATTCCCGTCGTGCAAGTGCAGGCACAACAGACTGAACCTGCACCTACAGGCAAACGCTACGGTATGGTCATCGATTTGCGCCGCTGCGTCGGCTGCCAAGCCTGCACCGTGGCATGCACCTTCGAAAACCTGCCACCTTTGGGGCAATTTCGTACCACGGTACAGCAATACGAAGTGTCACAACAGGATGCTACCACGCCACCCGCATTTTTAATGCTGCCAAGACTGTGTAATCACTGTGAGAACCCGCCTTGCATTCCTATTTGCCCCACGGGAGCCACCTTCCAACGCCCAGATGGCATTGTGGTCGTCAACAACGAATGGTGCGTCGGTTGCGGATACTGTGTGCAGGCTTGCCCCTACGATGCCCGCTTTATCAACCATGAGACCAACAGTGCCGATAAATGCACCTTCTGCGCCCATAGGCTCGAAGCTGGACTACTGCCCGCCTGTGTCGAAACCTGCGTTGGTGAAGCGAGGGTGATTGGCGATCTAAACGATCCTAATAGTCAAATCAGTCAGTTACTCACAGCCAATAAGACAGATATCAAGGTACTCAAGCCCGATGCCAATACGGCCCCCAGAGTATTTTATATCGGCATGAACAGCGCCTTTGAAGATCGTATCAACGGCCAAGCCCCCGTTCGCACCCTACTGACTGACACTGGCGAGGAGATCCACCATGGTCATTAAAGAAATCTTTACCCCCGATATTGCCATCACTTGGCTGCCTTGGGCGGTGCAATACTTTTTTCTGATGGGTTTGGCCTACGCCAGTGTGTGGGTGGCGACCATCCATTTATTTAGCGCGAAACAAACCGATGCCAGACTGCTCAAACTCTGCGCCTGTTTGATGCTTACCGCCGGCATAGTCGCGCCGATTGCGCTACTTGCTGACCTGCACCAACCGCTGCGGGCATGGCATTTCTATGCCCAAATCAGACCGCATTCGTGGATGTGGTACGGCGCTTTTTTACTGCCGATATTTTCCGGTGCGAGTGCCCTTTTTGCTTGGCTCTTACTGCGCCAATACTTGCCAACTAAAGCCTCGACACAAGGGGAATCGTCCCAAGATTGGGTAAGGCGTATTGCTCAACTTATCCGCCTCGGAGACTGGGATAGCGATAAATGGATCAAGCCAATCGCACTGATTGCTAGCCTAAGCGCCTGCAGTATTGCGCTTTATACCGGAATGGAAACCATGGCGATCAAAGCACGGCCGCTCTGGCATACCTATTGGTTGCCGCCATTGATGGCGACCAGTGCCCTACTCGCCGCCTGCGGTACTCTCGCCCTGCTCAATCGTGTTTTGCACGGTTATCAAGCCAGCACCCAAGACAGGTTGTTGCAATGGGTTAGGGCAAGCTTTGGCCTCTTCGCCCTGTGTCTTATCGGCTGGGCCTTATTCGATAAAGGCTCGGCGCACGAAGCGGCGCTGTTATTAGACACCAGCCCAAGCTGGCAACTCGCCGCTATCTGGGTATTGGTTACCCTCGCTTTGCTGGCATTGGTATTGGCAGTACGCCGCCTCCCCTCGGTATTGATGTTAGTCGTGAGTTTAACGGCGGTGCATCTGGCATGGGGATTTCGCTGGATTGTACTTATCCAAGCGCAAACCGACCCAAAATACGGCGCGGGCACTTATTTCTATCAACTGCCTTGGGGGCCAGAGGGGCTATTAGGTATTGCGGGCACCTTTGGTCTCTGGATCGCATTGATGGTGTTAGTGTCTGAATTTATTCGCTATCAACCTCGCTCAGCCCATCAGGCCTTGTGAGCCACAGCACCGTTCATATTAAGAGAAGTTACCGCATTAAGGAGTCCGTAATGGATAAGAGTAAACGTCGTTTTATCAAAGGCGCAGCTGTGACGGGTGGCGTGGGGTTATTTGCCGCAGGTTACAGCCATACCTTAGCGCAAATGGGCAAAGGGGTCGTGCATGGCAGTTCGGGGAAAACCACCCAAGATCCCATCCATGGCAATTCGCTAGCCCCTGAATATAAAGTAGATCTAACCTCAGGCCAGCTGATTGGCAACGATGAACAACGCATCGCCAATACCATGTGTCTCGGTTGCTGGACCAAGTGTGGCGTGCGCGCCCGTATTGATAATAAGACAGATAAAATTCTCCGCATCAGCGGCAATCCCTATCATCCGCTCTCGGCGCGGGAACATATCGACTTCGATACCCCGATCAAAACCGCCTTAGTCGGCTTAAGCGCCTATCAAGAGCAAGGCTTACAAGGGCGTTCCACCGCCTGCGCCCGTGGCAATGCCATGTTAGAACAATTAGATAGCCCCTACCGTGTCACCCAATGCCTTAAACGAGTAGGGCCGCGCGGCAGTGGGCAATGGCAAAGCATCAGTTTCGAGCAACTGCTGACTGAGGTTGTCGATGGCGGTGACTTATTTGGTGAGGGGCATGTGGAGGGCTTAAGAGCGATTCGCGATATCAGCACGCCACTCGATACCAATAATCCTGAATACGGCCCCAAAGCTAACCAGCTATTGGTATCGAATGCCTCGGATGAAGGCCGAGATGTGATCATTAAACGCTTTACCTTCAATAGCTTCGGCACGCGAAATTTTGCCAACCACGGCGCCTATTGCGGCTTTACCTATCGCGCAGGTGCGGGTGCCCTGCTCGACGATTTAAAGAAATACGCCCACCTTAAGCCCGACTGGGACAATAGTGAGTTTTTGCTGTTTATCGGTACTTCACCGCAGCAGTCGGGCAACCCTTTTAAACGCCAAGCACGGCAGTTGGCCAACGCTCGGGTCGATGGGCGAGAATTCAGTTATGTGGTGGTATCGCCCATGCTGCCCAACACCTCGAACCAACCCTGCGCAGGTAACAATACTTGGCTGCCGATCCGCCCCGCGACCGACTCAGCCCTCGCCATGGGCATGCTGCGCTGGATTATCGATAACCAGCGCTACGCCAGTGCGTTTTTAACCGCGCCCAATGCCGAGGCGGCGAAAGCAGCAGGCTACCGAGGCTTCAGTAATGCCAGCTTCTTAATCATCAGCACGCCAAATCACCCCAGATACGGCCAATATTTGTATGCCAGCGATCTCGGCTTGCCCTTCGAAGGCAAAGCCTATGGCGAGCAGGACTCTCCACTGGTTGTCGATGCCGCTACTGGGCAGATCCTACCAGCCAGACAATGCGCCAAGGCGCAACTTGAGGTGGAGCAAAGCGTGAATACGCCAAAGGGCGAGCTGAGCGTGAAATCCAGTTTTAAGCTGCTCAGTGAAGCCGCGCGCAGTGTCGAGATGGCCGACTACGCCAAGGAGTGCGATATCAGCGAGACGCAAATTGCCGCACTCGCCCACAAGTTTACTAGCCATGGCACTAAGGCGGCGGTGATCTCCCACGGCGGCACTATGAGTGCAAACGGTTTTTACAGCGCATGGGCGATCATGATGCTTAACGCCATGATTGGTAACCTAAATCTTAAGGGCGGTGCGATAGCTAAGGGTGGCACCTTCCCCGCCTTTGGTGCTGGTCCAAGGTACAATTTGCAGGACTTTGACGGCATGGTCGAACCTAAGGGCGTATTCCTTTCCCGCTCTAAGTTCCCCTACGAGAAAACCTCTGAATATCGCCGTAAAGTCGAAGCGGGAGAGTCGCCCTATCCGTCGAAGGAGCCTTGGTTCCCTATCTCATCGCCCCTACTCGGTGAGCATTTAACTGCGGCTGTGCACGGTTATCCCTATCGACTCAAGGCGTGGATCAACCATATGGGTAATCCGATTTATGGTCAGGCGGGACTCGGCGAAGCCATTGGTGCACAATTAAAAGATCCCAAAGTATTACCGCTATTTATCAGCATCGACAGCTTTATCAATGAGACCTCGGCGCTGTCGGACTACATAGTGCCCGACACCTTAACCTATGAATCTTGGGGCTGGAGCGCCGCGTGGCATGGCACACTCACCAAAGAAGCCACCGGGCGCTGGCCGATTGTCGAGCCGAGGGTCGCCAAAACCGCCGATGGCGATGTGATTTGTATGGAATCCTTCCTTAGCCAAGTGGCGATAAAGCTCAATCTGCCCGGCTTTGGCGCCAATGCGGTCAAGGCCGCCGATGGCAGTTTGCATCCCCTGAGCCGCGCGGCCGATTTTTCGCTCTACGGCGCGGCAAACGTGGCCTACCTTGGTAAACCCGTTGCCGATATCAATGCCGAAGATATGTACTTCAGTGGTGTTGGGCGCATTCAAGCGGAACTCAATGCCAGACTCAAACCCGAAGAAGTCAAAAAAGTCAGTTACTTATTTGCCCGTGGCGGCCGCTTTGAGAATATCAGCGCCGGGCGTGACGAGGCGGGCAACCCCAGCAAGGTTTGGCCAAAACCCTTAATGCTGTGGAACCCAGAGGTGGGCAGTCGGCGCAATAGCTTAAGCGGCGAATATATGAGCGGCTGTCCACGGCGTTATCACCCTGCGCTCGCCAACGGCACGCCCTTGGAGCAAGCATTCGATAAGTCACAGTGGCCGCTGCTGATCAGCAGTTATAAGTCGCACACCATGAGTTCGATGAGTATAGGTTCGGACCGTTTACGCCAAGTACACCCCAATAATCCGGTGCGCATCAATGAGCAAACCGCCAAGCGCTTTGGTATCAAGACCGGGGATACGGTCAAGCTCAGTACGCCTAATGGCAGTGTGGTGGCTTTGGTGGAATGTGTGGCGGGCGTACATCCCGACTGCATTGCCATCGAGCACGGTTATGGCCATAAGGAGTTAGGCGCGCGGGATATAGTCATCGATGATAAAAAGATTGCCGCCAATCCGCTGATCCGCGTAGGAGTCAATATGAACGACTTGAATCTGTTCGACCCAAGCCGCCATGGGCGCTATCCGCTGGTGGACTGGGCCAGCGGCGCCTCGGCGCGGCAAGGACTCCCAGCCAAAATAGAAAAAATCGCTTAACCCCTAAGCCAAGGTAACAAGGAGGTTACCTTGGCTATCAATTTATCCTGCCCAGTTTTATAAAAAATGATCTAACCCAACTCTTTGGGAGTATTCTACGTGTTAATAAATGACTCAGAAATCAAGCAACGACTAAAATCCTAGCTATATTTAACACTATCCATGTGGTTCAGATTTTTGGGCATTATGTCGCATAGCCGTTTTTGAGTTTGCCAAACTCATTAGGAGTACTTCAGTGTTTAATTCTTCATTACGTAAAAGCCTTGAAATCAGTGAAACTAAACGCAAGGAAGCTGAAGCCACTATTGACTCAATAAAGGATTGTATTGCCACTATCGAATTCTCGCCAGAAGGCGTTGTCATTGATGCTAACCATATATTTTTGAATGAAATAGGTTATAGCCTGCATGAGATCGTCGGCAAACACCATAGATTATTCTGCTCCTCAGAATTAGCCAATTCACCTAGCTACCAGCAGTTTTGGACAAGCCTAAAATCAGGCCAACCTAAAGAAGGCAATTTTCAACGGTTCCGTAAAGATGGCGAAGAGGTCTGGTTAAGGGCAACTTATTTTCCGATCAAGATGGACGGCAAAGTCATCAAAATTATGAAAATTGCCTCTGACATCACCCAAGATAAACACAAACTCGATGATCAAATGGCCATTTTTACTGCGCTTAATCGTGCCCAAGCCATTATTGAATTTAAACCCGATGGCACCATTTTGCAGGCTAATGAAAAATTCTTAAAAACCATGGGTTATCAAGCTGCGCAAATCGTAGGAAAACACCATCGAATATTATGTTTCGATGCCTTTTATCAACAGAATCCGCGCTTTTGGGATGAACTCAAACACGGTAGATATCAACAAGGACTCTTCGAGCGTAAAAATGCCTATGGGAATTCTGTATGGCTAGAGGCCGTGTATAACCCTGTGGTGGATGAAAATGGCAAAGTGGTTAAAGTCATTAAATTTGCGAGTGATATCACTAAAAGAATTGAGCAAAGTCATGCTGTACGACAAGCGGCGGATATTGCACTTGAGACATCCCAACTCACAGTAGAGCAAGCTATTGAAGGTGTTAAATTACTGGATGCGACAGTTAATACTTCAAATGCTATCGCGGAACAAACGGTAAAAACCACTAAATCTATTACCCAACTCAATGAGCAATCCCAAAGTATTCAAGCGATTGTCGCTACCATAAGCTCCATTGCTGACCAGACGAACCTACTGGCACTTAATGCAGCAATAGAAGCGGCCCGTGCTGGCGAACAGGGACGAGGCTTTGCTGTGGTGGCCGATGAGGTACGTCAGCTTGCCGCAAGGACCAGTAAATCCACCAATGAAATTGCCGCAGTGGTTGAGAAAAATAGCCAGCTCACCGCCAGTGCCACCAGCATGATGAACGAGGTGGAGCGAATCGCTGAACAAGGTAAGCAGCAGTTAGTAGAAGTGACAACTGTGATGAGCCATATTCGTACTGGCGCGGAAAATGTCGCCAATACCGTATCCCAACTGTCGATTGATGAGCAACATCGTTAGCATTAAAACGCCTTGGTTTGGGATACAGTCAATCCTTATCCCAAACCACTGTTTATCCCCAATTATCTCGCCCTAGTGACCTGACCGATAAAGCGGGCCTTAGATCAAATTAAAACTCGGTTTTTCGCCCTTCGTAGGCAGCACACATCTGCTGCATTTGCGCCTCTTCGTAGGGGCGAAGGCCACTCATCACTAAGGTTTTAATTCCGGTACCAACTAAGATATCGCCGCTGTGCAGTTCAAAGTGCAGCGTCACATCGCCACGCTTGCCATCAATCTTAAGCTCTTGTTCTACAAGCGATAGGTTTACTTCAACAAAGTCGAGTGTCGTCAAGTCGAATGACATACTTTCGTAGATTACTAAGGGACGCTCAGGATTGATCATCACTTGATGTTGTTTCATCAAGGGCATCAGAATGTCGATAAAATTGTGTCCCGAGAAGGCCACATAATTACGAATAAAAGATTCGGTTTGTGCATCACAACGGCTAGCATCACCTTGGCGAGTGACATGTAAATAGGTTTTATCGCGGTTATCGCAAATCGAAAAGCTATCGTTCACTTGTTCAGGAAATTGCAGCTCAACCCCATCACCGACCATGCCAGCAAAGGTAAACTTCATGCTTTGGCTTAGCCCATACTGGGTTAAGACTAAGGCAAATAACAAATCGCCAGGCACACAAAAACGTTTTGCGCCCACATCGTGGATAGGGTTAAAGTCTTGAGCGATTTTTTTAGCGAAGTCACTGGCTTGTTGTGCAGAAACAGAAATTGATTGATTTTGCTTTGAAAAATAAGGCGATAGAAACATATTCACTCGATCTTTAATGGCTCAATATTGGGCTAATAACATAATTGTCACGAGTCTACCTCAGTTTTGGCATTTCACTCACCCGATGACTTAAGCAACCAGATACAAGCTAGAGTCATGGCACTCGGCTGTACCATGACCATATTTGTTAGGACTAGACTCGCTTAAATTCACGCTTTAATTGAAAACTCTCATCGGTCACTAGCTGCTCTAATACTTCAACCCGTTCGCGAAGTTTATCAAGTTCAATATGTAACAACTGGTTATCTGCCTGAAGCTTATTATTGGCAGAACTACCGCGCTCGCGGATTTTCATAATCGCGACCGCATATCCTCCCACAATGGCAAAAATCGGGATAAGTAATGCAAGGGTTGCTGGGTTCATAATGCGTCCTTTTACAATCGAGCTATTGGGTTCCAGTATGAGCAACATAACCTAAATGCACCAGTGACAAAAGTCATGACATCAGCCCAAACTTATTCCTTATCAAAGCTATCTACTACAATCGCTCCCATAGAAGCGGGCATGCTAATCACAATAATCCGTTTAAAGGAAGTCATGGTGTCGTCAATTAAGGGCAATTTATCGAGACACAAGAGCACTAAACTGACGACACAAGCACTTATCAAATAGGCAATAATAATCCGGAAAATAAATACCGGCAGGCGGTGACGAATATTCTGTTGGAACACACTCTGGTAAGTAAACGCTCCGAGAAACAGCAACGACAAACCAAATAACATCAGCAAATTCAGTAGTGGTAAGGTTTCTCCGAGTTGCCATGCCTCTTCAGAAAAACCGATGGGCACTGCGAGCGCAAAGGCACCTACACACACTTGAATCGCATCTTCGGTATTAAAATGATAGGTATCAAATTGAAAAGCCATAGCTTAATCTCCCTGTCTTGCCTATGACTTGAATAAGCCTGTTATCGAGTTATCCCTGTTAACTTAGCTACAGGCGCTCTTCAAGGGATTTGAGTCTTTCTTTCGCTTGAGCGGCATAATCATTTGAAAAACGCTCAGCCAATACGAGACTTTGCTGGTACAGGATTTGTGCACGCTTAGGATCGGCATCGCCGCCCTCTCCAGCATCGAGTAAACTGGCCAATTGAAAATAAGCCTTACCAAGCACATCTTGTTGAATACCTTGCTTTTCACCTTGAGAGGCAACCTTATCAAGCCAATAACGAGCTCTTTGTGGGTTACGCTGCGCTGGTTTCAATAAGATATCGGCATATTCTGCGGCAGCATACAAATCCCGCTCGGCGGCAATCTCCCAAAACTCTTGGCTTTGTTCAAAATCCTCTAGCCAATAATAGTAATCACTGGCAGCGCTAAGGGCCAAAGCGGGGTCAGCCTGCACACTCAAGCGATAATTGGCTAATGCCGCCGCTGCATCATGGTAGGGCGACCAAGGCAATACTTGGTAGAGAGCCATCATACTCATAGCCTCTGGCACACCTTGACTAACCAACTGTTTTAACTGCTCCCAAGCCTTAACTTCTGCGCTTTTTGCCTCGGCGGTATTTGACTTGCCTTGCAGTATGGTCTCAAAGGGCTTACGAATAAGTGCCATTTTGGCATCCATATCCCCAAGCCTAGCCGCACGTTGTAACCAATATTGGCTCTGCTCAACCTCCCCCGCATAGGCGGCCTGTGATTGCATCCACTGAATAGCAATTAAGTCATCACCCTCGGCCGCCTCTCGATAGAATTTACGCGCTTTTTCTTTATCCTGCGCCAGTGCATGACCTGCCCAATAGATGTGCGCTAGCAATCGCTTATCTTCGGCCTTGGTGCTTGCGCTTAAGGTATTGAGCATAGATTCAGGCTTACCATCGGCATAGAGATGCACATCTCCACGCGGATAACGATATTCGGTACCATCGGGGTAATGCACCGAAATATCGTCAGCTTGGCGCCACACATTCACTTGATAATCAGGCAAAACCTCTGGATTAAACTGCACCCGCAGCACAGCCTCTTTATCGAAACGCACCATTTGCGTTGCACTGCTCGACCATAAACTGCTGGTCGACTGCAAATTACTCTTAAGCTTTACCTCAAAGGGGCTATCTGTTTTGGGGCTATAGATAACCACTGGGTAATACACAGGATTAAGGGTAAGCGGTAACGCGGCAACCAGATTAGTATCTTCTTCACTGCCAGCATGTATCGGTTCGATAGTTAGCTCTTGGCTTAAATAAAATCCATCATGGGGCGAGGCTTTGGCCGGTGGCTCGCTCGATGTTAATAATGGTGACGTATGTAAATAGTTATCTTTTAATGACTTAACCCTTTGCCATATGGGATGACTTGGCATCAAGTTAAGGTCAAGGACTAAGTCCTCCAACTGCCAATCGCAATCTCCGCCCCCTTGCAAGGCTAACGTAAGGGTGAATGGTTTAGCGACAGCGCCACTTTCAAGCGATTGACGCAATACCGAGCTTTTATTCAGTGTGGCGCGATAGGGATTAGCAATATCACCATTCGGGAAACGGATTTCTTTACGGGTACAAACAGAGGAAGTGTAATAGCCCACAAGTTCTAGTTGGGTATGAGCAGGTAAACTCCCCATAAACTCAAAACGCTGTGCATTCTTGGGTGGTGTAGTTTGGTCAACAGGCAACTCTCGCTGCCACAGGCTATCCCAAAATCCCGCCCAAACGGGCGCTGAGAGAAACGAGCTTAAGCATAAGCTTAGCCAAACCAGTTTTGAAATAGAACTCATAATGCCAGCTCTCCATTGCTGATGAGATTTAGTCGCTCTTGAATAAATGTCTCTGCGTTGGTTTTCACCCCATGATCCCTTGCATTTGCTGCATGCCACATACGTAAACTTAGCGCAGTGCAGCTAATGTCTTCACGATATCACTAAAGCGTGGGCGACAAGATAACGCCGGCTGCATACAGTGTGCTTTTAACTGCCGCAGTTGAACTCGCAGCGCGTCGTCTTCATCGTTATCGGCAAAGGGTAATAAGTCATCAAGTAAACACCCTAGGGCGCGCACCTCAATAGCCTCCATGGCATCACGTTCCGATGTAGGCAATTTTGCTAAGTTTGAGGCGGCGCCAAAGTCACCGAACAACAGCGCCATTTGCTGATTAACCATCATATTATGGGCATAGACATCACCATGGCTCACTTGCTTCCCGTGCATATGCGCTAGGGTGTCAGCTAATTGCAAAGCGATTTCAGTTATGCCCTTCAGGCTAAATTCGGTCCCCGCTTTAAAGGTGTCTCGGGTACAAGTCGCTAGAGATGGCGGTAAACCTAAGTTACTAAATCCTTGAGGAATCAGTTCCATCACTAAACCAAGTTGATCCTGTTGACTGATATGCGCTAAGACTTTGATGAGATTTGGATGTGCGCCCGTAGTTAAACAACAATCCAGCTCATCGGCAGGATAGCCATCACTGGTCACCTCTCCCTTAAATAACTTAACCGCAATATGTTCGCACCCAGTAGCAGCCACCATAGCAGGATTTAACCAACGACCTTGGTAAATAATGCCAGAAGCCCCTTCACCGAGTTTTTCACCGAGCTCAATGTCCGCTAATGTCACATTTGGCATACTCGCCACATCGGCATGGGGATCAACCAAGGTATGGCTAAAGGGATTACCCGCAAACGCCAGCCAAGTGAGTTTGGGTAGCTTAAGCACCCAGCTTGGAAGCGCTTGCAGTTGATTAGCCGACAAACGAACTAATTCTAAGTTATGGCATTGGGCCATAGATGCGGGCAGCGAAGTTAAGCGATTACCTGCCAAGGCTAATTTTTGCAGACGATGCAACTGCCCCATGCGCTCGGGCAAGGCGGTGATTTGGTTATCCGTTAAAATCAACCAGCGGGTTTGTGGGGGCAACGATGCCTCTGGCACAACACGAATTTGGTTAGCCTTAAAGCCAATCATCTCCAATTTGGGGCACTGACCTAACACTTCTGGCAGCACTTCAAAGCGGTTATTGGAGGCAAACAAAATCTTTAGATGGGTTAAACGATATAAATCATCGGGCAGTGAACTTAACTGGTTATTGGATAAATCGAGGATCTCCAGCGTATCGGCTAAATCAAAGATTTCCTGCGGAAACTCAGTGAGGTTTTCAACCAACTGTAATCGAGTAACCCCTTGTAATTGTCCTGCTTTTAACTGCGTTAACGTCTGCACTCTCTAACCCACATCAATGAAAAATCGCTGCTATGTTAGCTTATTTAGTGGTAAATCTAAATGTGACCTAGGTGGTCAAATTATCAGCAAAGCTATCCAGAAACCGCAAAACAGATTAGCATGTGCAACATTATCTATACCCAAGCAACCTAAAGATATCAGTTTCAGAGCGCCTAGGGTGCTCTCATTCAAGGTGCATCAAGGACAAATGTCGACCACATTTTGAATTGCTGCAATACAGAAATGGCGTACACAAACACTCCGTTTCGGCAGTCTTAAACACAGAAGCCTGCATCGAGTTAGGCTGTTTGGGTATAACGCCAAGTTAGCAAAAATGACAGGATAATCATGCGGAAAACCTTTCGCCAACCGAGTGCATTAGCAGTGCTAATGATCGCCATGTTGACAGCCCAACTCAGTGGCTGTGCGACAACGTCGGCGCAAACCTCGCCCATGGAATTTGCCACCACAGCCCCAGAAGCTGAAGGTGATAGCGGAGATACCACACAATCTCATCATGATAAAAAAGAGGTTGTCGACGAGCGCTATGCCGATGTATGGGAGAAAATTCAACACGCCCGTACTATTGATGTGCATGACGATGCAGAAGTGCGCAAACAGCGTAACTTTTTCGATGACAAGCAAAAGTTTATGACTCAGGTGACCCAGCGTGCCGAGCCATTTTTATACTATATTGTGAGTCAACTCGAAGCCCGCAATATGCCACTAGAACTGGCACTATTACCAATTGTCGAAAGTGGTTATAACCCGCTGGCGCAAGCAAATGGCCCCGCCGGACTTTGGCAAATGATCCCCGCTACGGGCCGAAACTTTGGCCTAACGATCAACTCAGCCTACGATGGTCGCAAAGATGCATTGGCCTCGACCGATGCCGTACTCGACTATTTGCAGCACTTACACGACACCTTAGGTAACGACTGGATTAACGCCGTTGCGGGCTACAACAGTGGCGAATTAGTGATTAAAGCCGCTATCGATAGAAACAAAGCTAAAGGCAAACCTACGGATTTCTGGTCGCTGAATATTCCTGCTCGCCAAGTACAAACCGTGCCTAAGTGGCTGGCATTTATCCAAATTATCCGCGCCCCAAGCCATTACAATCTCAAAGTAATGCCGATTGCCAATCGCCCATTTTTGGAACGCTTACCCGCGCCCAATGGCGTTGAAATAAGCCAAATCGCCAATGCTGCGGGGCTCACTAAAGCGGAGTTCAAAACCTATAACCCTGGATACCGTCAAAACGTGATCCCCAGTAAAGGCAAATACCAAATTGCCCTGCCGATTGAAAACATTGGCCACTATCAAGAAAATCAGCACAAGCTCTATGCTCAAAAACGTTACGACAGCCAAACTTATATCGTGAAATCCGGTGATAGCTTAGGTTCGATCGCAGCTAGATTTGATTTATCAGTCAAAGAGTTAAAACAGGCAAATAATCTGACCTCTGATCGCCTAAAAGTCGGCCAAGAGCTCACGCTATTAACGCCAATGGCGGCTAATGATAATGAGCCAGAGCCCGCAAAAGCTAAGGCTAAAACAGACAAATCATCGACCAAAGCGAATGCGAGTAGCACTAAAGCCGCCACCTCAAAATCGACCGATAAACCAGCGGCTAAAGCCAAAACCTACAAAGTAAAATCAGGGGATTCACTGGATAAAATCGCGCGTAAAAACAAGGTGAAACTCGCCGATTTAATGAAGTGGAACCAGCTCAATGCCAAGAGCATTATTAAACCCGGCCAAGAGCTAAAACTGTCAGAATAGAGACTGTTAATACGAAAAAGCACTACCTAGGTAGTGCTTTTTTATTGTCCAATTTATTTACAGCTCAACCGCTGCGATTAAAGCTTAACTAGGTTATAGCCAAAGCTAGTTGAGGCATCCTTATTCAGCACCATAGTGACGTTGTCTTGATTATTAAAATCGATCATATCAGAGGCGTAAACCACCGTTTTTGAGCCATTTTCGACCGAGATGACCTTGATAGAATACTCACCTTTAGGCACCACTAATGATTGCGGTGCTGTCGGATTAACCGCACTGATCTTATAGGTTGCCGTATCAATAGTGTCGTTCGCCTTTAAAAAGTACAAAGTAAGGTTACTCTTATCGGCAAAACTCACGATATCGAACTTGAAGCTGTAGGGACTTGGCGTTTGAGTTTGTTTCATCTCCATCGCCTTCACTTGGCTGCCCTGCTCGTAAATAAAGATGGTTTTAATATCATCTTGATTAAGGGTGATCAGCACATTATCGAGCAATTTCGCTTGGCTAGTATGGTCAAATACGCTCACGCCAAAGTCATTAAACTCGGCGCCTTTATAGGCCGTTACGCCAAAGGGAGCCACATTGCTAAATAGCGCTTCTTGTTTACTACTCACCACTTTCACATCAACATTATGTGTGGCCAAGCCATTGAACACTCTAAAATCAACACTGCTTTCGAGGGCGACATGGTTACGCACATTGGTGGTAGAATCGACGCTGTCTAAACTGATTTTAGCCGCTGATGCGCCAAAGCTTTCCCTTAAAATCAACTTATAGGGCACCTTGGTTTTAAAGTTAATGCTCGCCGTGGTATAGCTGATATTGGTCGTACCCGCCGCGGTCAGATAAATTTTGTAGTCGCCCGTATCCAAAATTTGTGGCGTTGAAACCTCACCATAGGAAACGCTGCCAAGCATCACCGCATCAGCAAAGCCTTTATCCGCTTTGGCAATATACGCATCGTAAGCAGGTGCATTGGTTGCGGTATGGGCAATCAACAACTGCATTTTGCTCTTGTCTGCCTCGGCATTTTGTTTATCAAGCTCGGTGCGCGAGTAATTGATATTCAAAAGGGCTGGCGAGGCAAAATCCCCATGTAATACAAAGAAATGGTCGGTTGCCGTTTTTAAATCGATATTCTCTTTATAGAGTGAAATATCTTTATTTGCCGCATCCTTACCCATCACCTCGACAGCACTCACGCCGGGAGTTGATGTAAAGCGTGGCATCGCATCGGCGTAACTCACACTTTCATAGGTTTTATCGCCAATCTTCAGCGCGGTATCAGTGCTGCCAACTGTCGCGTTGTAAAATTGCACATAGGTATCGGTTTTGGAGGTATCCTCATCCTTGTTATTATCGGAGCCACCGCAAGCAGTAACCCCTAAACAGGCGAAGGTCATTACTGCGAATCCTTTGAGTTTATTGTTAAGCATTGTATCCCTCATTTGCAGACAAAATTTCAGTTCAGTCTACGCAGTTATACAATGACAACAATGGCAATTTCCACTCAAAACAAAAACAAATATTTTACAAACTCAAACACTTAACAAACATTTCAGCAACCAAGCCAATATTGATACAAATCACATTTTTCGAGCGCTGAATTGATACAAATACCTTTTGCGATACGTTTACTTACAACTCAAATAACTTCTTTTACGCTAAAAATTATTTGGCTTTAAGCACAGACGTTCGGACTTTAACCTACTTTGGCTCCATCCCAAGATACGCGACAACCTTGTTCGTCTTATACGATTGGGTTACTCTCGCATCGCCAATTAAGCCTTAGGGATGGATAGGGTTTGCAAGGGATTCTTAACTACTACAAACAGTGTTTTCAACACGATAGTGCTGAAATTAACCTTTGGTCTAGCCACAAACTTGCTGAGCAAGAAAAGCTATTGCTCCAAGGTGAAGACGAGTTAAGCAGTGGCTTTCTGCCTCGCTTGCCGGTGCTATTTGCTCCCGCCTCGGCATTAATGGCGCGTAGTGCCTTGTATCTACGAGAAAAAGTATTATTGCACTGTTGTCTGTTTTTCTGTGGCACTGTCGAGCTTAATGGCGAAAAACGTAAAGTCGTCACGCCATTGCTGTACCGCGAATGCCAATTGCAGGCCGATGGCGATAGCA
This sequence comes from Shewanella sp. Sh95, assembly GCF_001308045.1. Lineage (NCBI taxonomy): Bacteria > Pseudomonadati > Pseudomonadota > Gammaproteobacteria > Alteromonadales > Shewanellaceae > Shewanella > Shewanella sp. Sh95. The sequence goes on along the minus strand of NZ_LGYY01000167.1, from coordinate 8,712 downwards.
TTTACCTCGAATCTAATCACAGCTTCTCTGGCGGCGGGCTATTCACCATCAACGAAGCCCTGTTAGAAAAATTAGTCGTTGAGGGACACAGCTTAAGTCAAGAGCTACGCGATAATCCAACGGATGTCAGTGGCTGGATAGCTTGGCTGCGGGCAGGCCAAGCCGATGTTGATACCAGTCATTTATTGCATTTTCCCAAGCTGATCGATGAGGCTGAATTCACTGGCTTATGCCGTAAACGTGGGCAGTTTATGGTTAGTCGCAGCCAAATTATTCTTGCAGAGCGTTCGCAGGCCAGTCGCGGCATATTGCACAAACTCGACAATCTCATTACAGCACCCTCACTCTCTGCGCCGCTTCAAGCGCTATTTGAGCAAGCGCCAACTCGAGATTCAGTTAATCACAATGTCGACACCCAAGAAGCTTATCTTCCAGGGCTATTAAGCCGCGCGCAAATTCAAGCCTTAAAGGTGGCGGCCAATCAAACTTTGGGGCAGATATCGGGCCCACCGGGAACGGGTAAAAGTTACACCATAGCCACAGTGGCGGCGGAGCAGGTATTAAGGGGTAAATCGGTACTTATCGTCGCCCACACCGACGTTGCCGTTGATGTGATTGCCGACAAGTTGCAGCAGCAATTCCAGCTTGGGAGCAGTCTTATTCGAGCTGGCTCGCCGCAGTTTATTAAAGTCCTTAAAAACCAGATAGATGAAATGCTCCATGGCCAGCATCCAGCGACTGATGAAACCATCTCGGATAGATTGCTATTAAGTGCAAAACAGCAACTTAATACTGTGACTCGCGAGCAAACTAAAATGGAAGCCGGTTTTATACACCATTGCCGCCACGCCATACGTCGCGGCCAAAAACTGGCGACCTTACAACAAGGACAATCGCGCTGGCGCTTAGGATTTTACAACTGGGCTTACCGTGCAGGTATCAAAAGGTTTGCCCAGCAATGGGATGTGCTCGATAAATTAACGGCCCTCATCGCCCAAAAAGAAGACTTAAGCCTCAAATACTTACAATTAGCCACTCACTATCGATTAAACCAATTACTCAAACATAAGCGCAGTACGCTGGTGAGTTTTGCCAGTGCACTTCGCGCTCGGCAGTCCGCTAAGCAACTCGACGGTTTCGACAAAACGGATTTTGATGCCTTAAAGCAAACCTTTCCCATTTGGTTATCGAGCCTTGCCAGCTTGCATAAAGTGCTGCCCATGGAGCAGCAAATGTTTGATCTAGTCATTATTGATGAAGCCACTCAAGCCAATATTGCCGCCTGTTTACCGGCCTTACAGCGGGCAAAAGCGGCACTGGTGGTGGGCGACAGCAAACAACTGCGCCATTTCTCGTTTTTATCCCGCGCAAAACAAACCCAAATCCAGACCCAACTTGGACTTGCTGCGGATTGCCGCGGCCTAATGAGCTACCGTGATGCCAGTATGCTCGACTTAGTATCGCAATCCCTTGCGAGCCAATCCCAAGTGGTATTTTTAAATGAGCATTTTCGGAGTAAACCTGAGCTGATCCAATTTAGTAATCAGCAGTTTTATCAAGGTATGCTGAAGATTATGCAGCACAGACCCTGCACAAGTTCAGGGCACTTACACCGAGTCCAGGTGACTGGCAGCCGTGATAGTAAAGGAATTAACGCCATAGAAGCGGAGGCATTAATTGAAAAGTTAGCTCAACTGATTGATGAACAAGAGAATGCATTAGTGCCCGCCAGCATTGGTGTACTCTCTTGTTTTCGCAATCAGACGGAGTATTTATCCCAGCAGATCCTCGCACGCTTTAGCACGCAGCAAATAGAACGTCATCAATTACGGATTGCCACGCCCTTTGGTTTTCAAGGGGAAGAGCGCGATATTATGCTGCTGTCGTTTAGCATTACGGCCAACGACAGCCGCGCCGCCGTGTATTTAAATCGCGAAGATATGTTCAATGTCGCCATCACCCGCGCTAAACAAATGCAGTGGCTATTTTTATCGGTACAAGCGCATGAGCTCCCCAACAATAATTTACTGGCAACTTACTTAGCATCGGCGGGCCAATTTCAAGCGGCACATAATTATGTCGATGCCCTCGATAGCTTCGGCCAGTCGGTGGCACTCGCGATTGAAGAAAAAGGCATAACAGTCTGGCGCGCCTACCATATGGCAGGGCTAGAACTGGATATTCTGTGCCGCTATGGTAACCAATATTTAGCAATAGATTTAATCGGTTACCCAGGGCCATGGGCGGACTTTTTCGATATTGAACTGTATAAACTGTTACAGCGCGCAGGGATTAAACTTATCCCCGTCAGCTACGGATTATGGTGTCAGCAGCAAGAATTGTGCATCCAATATATTTGCCAGCAATTGGGTATAAACCAACCGAGTTAATGCTGCAAATAACAGCCTTAATCACACCCACGCGGCTGATAAATCGCTTTTATCTTGCTTCGCAGCCAAGTGATTTTGGGGTTGTGGCTGTTTCTCTTATGCCAAATCAAGGTAAAAGGAATGGCGAGTTTATTAAGATATTCGCCACTTATCGGGATTGGGCGAGTGACTAAGTCAGGGTGTAATTGGCGGGCATATTGCTCACAATATTGCGGCGCTATTGCCAGCATGCTGTGGTGAGGCTCTGCCGCGACAAACAGTGACTGCTCAAAACTGGCCAAGGTCAGCACAATATTGCGACTTAACCCAAGCTCAATAAGCACATCATCTAAGGCCCAGGTTTCGCTCTTTTCCCACAAGATATTGATATGCGGGTATTTTAAGAAAGTGTCTACATTCCACTCTTCCTGCAAGGCGGGATGATCGCGGCGTAAATACACCTGAGGAAGATCGGTAAATAAAACCTCAAAATCGATAAAATAAGGCAATAAATCAAGGGACTCCTTGGAGCGAGGATGACTTTCTCGGCCAGTAAAACCTATGTCAGCCTCACCGCGAATAATGGCCTCTAGTGAATCATAATCCCAATTTCGCACCTTCACTTTTGCATCAGGGTAGTGTTGGTAAATCGCCTGCGTTAATTGATTAAGCATAATGAGCGATAAAGGTGACTCAAGCATTAGCTCAAAACTGAGCCCTTTCGCCATATCATCCCCGCGCTTGCCCATAAGCTGTTTGCCCCTTTGCAACCAATCGGCTAAGTCTTGCTCCATGCTTTGGGCTAATGGCGTTAACTGCAATCCCTGGGGCGTTTTAATGAATAGTGGGTCGTCAAACCAATCGCGCAATTTCGCCAAGGATTTACTCACGGTCGATGGCGTCACATTGAGCTTTTTAGCGGCCTTAGACACGCTCCGCTCCTGCGATAGCAGCTGAAAAGTAAACAACAGATTGAGGTCAAGCCGACTCAGGGATTTGCTCATTAACTACCATTTCCGACATTTTAGGTACCGCTAACATTAGCGTGATACTTACCAGCGCACCAACGCTGAGGATAGCTAATAATATATTAATCGCGCTCACTTCGAGCAGACCCATCACCCAAATATACAAAGCAGAAGTACACACTTGGGCAATCCCCAGTAATGAGCTAGCTACCCCAGCCCGAGCCACAAATGGACTAAGCGCCTGACTCATGGTCACCCCAAATCCAATTGAAAAACCAGAACAAACAAAAGCAAATCCTAAGAGATTGAATGAATGACTAACCCCGCCCAATTGAGTCAAGATAAACACTAAGGCGGCCGCAACGAATAACCCTTGGGAGAACAAAATTAATGATTTTTCTTTAAACTGGTTAAGCAAAAAGGGCGTCGAAAATGAGGCTAACATACTCACCAATGCCATCATTGCCATGGTATTGGAATATTCGCCACGGTCAAACCCCATCTGCCCCATAATCAGCATAGGAGACACATTCACATAGCTTAAAATCGTGGTCACACCTAAGGTCGTTATGACCACGCGACTGATAAAAAAGCCTTGTTTAAAGGATTCCTTTTGCACACTTGGCAAAGCTTGCGTGTGAAATGCTGCTTTAGAATGGGTTTCACGCAATACCAATAGACAAAGAGCGAATACCAGTAATCCCATCGCCGCCATAGTGTAAAACAGGCTAGGCCATGGAAACTTAAGCATGATTAAATGGCCAATCACAGGCGCGATCACAGGGATAATACAGGTCACGCCATTCACCATAGAGAGCACTTTGGATCGGCGTTTATCGTCTAAGACATCACGTAAAATCGCAAAAGCCACAACATAGCAACAACCCGCACCAATGCCTTGCGCAAAGCGCGCGATTAAAAACAAATCACTGGTTTGCGAACCCGCCGCAAAGTAGGAGGCTAGCGCGAACAGTAAGGCGCCAAAAAGTGTAATGGGTTTACGCCCAATCCTATCGGCTAAACTGCCCGCAAACAGCATAGTCGTAGCCATGCCCGCAAGATACACAGAAAAAGCAATGTGCAGCTGTGCTTCACTCGCCCCGAGTTCATTAGCAATTTGCGGCAACCCGACTAAGTACATATCTATCCCCGTCGGGTACATTAGGACTAAGCCAAAACTACATAAAAGATATCGAAACATCACATCACCACTCATATCACCACTCTACAAGAATATGGCGCTTAGCCTAATGTGAGTCTCGCTTAAGCGTAAGTGGCATTTTCGACAACGGTTATTTCCAATTGCGACCGATAAATATTTCAATCACCAATAAAAACCAAACCTCCTGTGACACGAGTATCACCGGAGGTAGGTCTTCAGATAAATTGCGGTTTAATGGCTCACGGAGCCGTGACGGGTGCAGGTATGGTTTCGATGGTTAAACGCTTATCATCCTTGAGGTATTTCTGCGCCAATTGGCTTAACTCGGCTGGGGTGATTTGCTGCACCAGTGCCAAGCGTTGATTAAAGGTCGCAAAACGCTCTGGCTGGGTTTGGGCGGTTGAGGCCAAATCTAACCAAAAGTTATTACTTTGCGGCGCCATCTGCATCCACTCCAGCACCGGCTGGCGGGCGCGATTGAGCAAATCCTCACTGATCCCCGAAGGCGTTTTGACTTGCTTAACTGCGACGGCGTAATACTTAGCCACTTCAGGCAACATAGCCTTAGTTGTCACGCTAAATAAGCCAAGATAACCATAACCCGTTGGGTTTAAGTCACTGTATGAAAATGCTGAGGGTGAATAACTCGCACCGGCTTTTTCGCGCACATTTTCTGTGAGTAGGATGTTTAGTACCTGCTCGAGCAAACCTAAACCCACCAGCTCACGGGGATTGCTCATATCCGTCGTCGGCCATACCTGCGCGAGCGCCGCCATATCGACTTGACCATAATGGGTCAGGCTCATTTGTGCCGGCACTTTGGGAAACACAGGTACGATAGTCTGCCCCTTAGGGATCGGCTGACGGGAAATCGCTCCTAAGGTTTGTGCAACCTCAGCAATGGCTTTGTCCTCATCAAAATCACCCACGATGGCCAGCTCAATCGCCCCTTGCTGCACCGCAGAATGGAAGCTGGGTGCGAGTTCAGTAAACTGACGCTTGAGGATTTCATCAGGGTTGCCGTAGCCATAACGTTTGTCGCCATTATGGGCAATTCGCGCAAATTGATTCGAAAACTCCAGTTGTGGATTGCTATGAATGCTCTGTTGCTCGGCAATCACTTGCTCACGGAATAACTGCTCGGCTTGCTTATCCATCCCCGGGTCGACTAGATAAGCCGTTAGTACACCTAATTGGGTGCGAAGCTCGGCAGCATTGGTGCTGATCTCGCCACCAAAACTCTGTTCACGCAAACTCAAGCCCACCGAGATATCTTGCCCAGCAAAAATATCCTGCAAACTGTCCCAATCGTGCAGCCCTAAACCGCCCTGCACAAAGGCGCTATTAAACAGGTAAGACAAACCATCTAGCTCGGGGAATGGCACCTCGCCAAAACCGATATTGAGACTTACCAGCGTCATCCCCTGATTAAAGGGGGTGGGTTTTACATTGAGGCGCACACCGTTAGCAAACTCTAGCTTACGGATCCCAGTTGCGGCATCGCGCTGATCGGCAACAATCTGCCCCGGCTCACCAAATTGACTATAGGCAAACTCGGCAATGCTCTTGGTTTCGGGCACTTTCACGACTTGCTTTTGGCTTGCGTTGTAGGCGGCTAAGAGTTGTTTTTCAATATTTTCAATGGGTTTGTTATTAGTTAGATACAGATAAGGCGTACCTTCCCAAGCCTGTTTAAACAGCTGTTGCAGTTTTTGCGGCGTGATACTCGGCATTAATTTTTCAAACAGCGCCAATTGCCATGCGGGTTCCACAGGCACACGTCGGCTCGCCACCGTATTCACTAGGCTTTCGGCAATATTGACGCTGTGGATGGTATTACTGCCAGCGGCACTGAGCTGATAGCCCTTGTGCATCCGCTTAAGTTGTTGGTCAATTTCCTGTTGGCTAAAACCAAATTCCAGCGCCTGACGCAGGGTTTGCTCTAATAGTCCAAGTCCTTGCTGCCAGTTGTTTTCCTGCGTCCCCAAGGTCATTTGCGTGCCATAGGCAATATCGTATTGTGGGCCGATTTGTAAGCTTACGCCGTATAAGCCTTGGCTGTGTAGCAACTGTGATTCTAAACGACGATACAAAATGCCGTGGGCAATATCTAATAACATCTCCTGCTCACGCATTGCAGGCGTATCTGGTTGCGGTGTTTGAGGTGTTAACATGCCTAACGAAACCGAGGTTTGCAGGCTTGGATCAAAAAATGCCGCCGCCTCAACAGCGGTTTTAGCCTGCACCACACCTATGGATTGTGCCTTAACCCCTGCAGCCTGCGGCGCGGCTTTCCAGTCGGTAAATTGCTGCTTAATCTTTTGCTCGATACGACCGACCTCGATATCACCCACCACGATTATGGTGGTGCGAGATGGCGTATAAAAACGCTGATAAAGGGACAATAACGTTTCACGATTTGCATTTTGAATGCTCGTCGCTTCCCCTACGGGAAAGCGCTGCGACAGCAAGGTTTGCGGCATTAAAAAGGCTAACTGGTGGCGATAGTTTTCTAAATCGGCACTACTGCGTTCACGCAGTTCAGACAAGACCACCGCCTTTTCGCGCTCGATAAGCGCGGGGTCAAGCAACAGATTACTGGCGATTTCGCGCATTAAAAACAAGGCGGTATCGACTTTATCTTGGCTATTGCTCGGTAAATTAAACTGATAAACCGTTTGCTGAAATTCAGTCACCGCATTGGTATCAGCCCCAAAACTTAAGCCTAAGCGTTGTAAGGTAGGGATCATCTCCCCCGCCTGGAGTCCCGTAGATCCATTAAACGCCATATGCTCTAAAAAATGCACCAGACCCTGCTCGGCATCCGTTTCCATCACCGAGCCTACATCCACCCGCATACGGACAATCACGGCTTGCTCTGGGGTTTTGTTGTTCACTAACAGGTAGTGCATCCCATTAGCAAGCGTGCCACTGTGCACTCGTTCGCTTAAGGGCAGGTTGGCCGACTCAGGCCATAGAGGCGCTTCAACCGCACTTAATGGTAAAGCCATGCAGATAAGGAACAGCCATAGCCATAGGCGTTTAAACTGGATTTTCTTGAAATTGCTCATAAAAATTCACTTTCTCTCCAACATTCGATTCATTAACCGGAGAAAATGCTTACCTCAATACTGATAAATTGACTTTTTACTATAACCACAAAAACGCTTTAAGTCACAAAATCAATACCTTACAGCGTACTTAAAATATCAAAAAACATGCATTAATAGAGAAAACGACATTAGAAATTGAAAGTATATGAGGGAAAACTCGTTGTTAACTTTATAAAAAGATATTCCTCTATCGCATATTGTTAATTCAGAACAGGCTTAATTAAAGCCTGTTCTATTCTAAATTAAGCTAGTCTGATTAACACAGTTAATGTATAGATAACCATAGCCCAATAAAAACCAAAAAGAACAATCCAAACCCAATTCAACCAAGTTAAACTTGAATTATCCTCGTAGTCTAAAGGTTCAAGCGCAAAGTTAATTGCTTTTTGAGCTTCATACAATGGATACAAAACGGCTAAAGGTATAACAATAGAAATTAAAATCAAAGATGTCGGTAAAGTCTCAATTTGATTGAGAACACTAGAGACTACGACAAGTAAAACGTAAGCTGTCGCCAAAGCAGAATAATTCCAACGATAACTTCTATTATCTTCTTTAATATATTCATTAACATAAACAAACAAAGAGTGTGTAAAAAATACCGTAAAAATGCATCGAGCAATTGGCCATACATCTAAATCATAATACTCTTTTAATGCCTGCCATTGCTTATAAAACCAGTATATTTGATATAGACCAAAGGTAGCAAAAAACATAATAACAAATTTAGCAAGTGAAACAGAGGGCGTTCAAAATTCTGTGTCAGGCTAATTTTTAAATTTCCAGCACGCTATCTAAACGTCCTTCAAAATAAATCGCTAACTGAGATAAACAAAGGCTCCAATTGTGGATTGGCATGGTCCATTTATCTGAGGCGTTTAATATGCCTGCGTAAAGTAGCTTCAACAAGCTATTTTCATTAGGAAAAGCACCTTTGGTTTTGGTGAGCTTTCTAAATTGGCGATGCACAGCCCTGAAGGATCCCCTCATAAATCAGCCATAGCATAGCCATATTTGAGCAACTGATTGGCGAATAATACCCAGGCCGCCAGCAATTCTTTCTCCGTGATTTGATAATCAGGCCGCCTGAGTACCTCCAA
>NZ_LGYY01000146.1:0-179302 GCF_001308045.1 Shewanella sp. Sh95 | reverse complement strand
TTAGCTTTCCACTGGGCGATAGCGTCCTCATCAATCCAGAAGGTAAGTGAGCCACGATTAATTAAGGCTTGATTGTATTGCTTCCAGTTAGTTGTTTTATAGCGAGGTTTTGACACGATTGATGGGTGAGTTGATAGGCTATGCCGATCAGATCACCAGCTATGGTTTTAGTTCAACTGATTTAGGAAACAAAGCCTAGTTCATTGTGTTATCAACATTGGCCCACCAATGGCTGTCATAAAGACAATTAATGTCATTATGACAATTTTTATTGCTATCAAAAAGACACCATTAAGAATTTAAATTAAATTTTTTTCCTTTATTTTCAATAACAAAAATACTTGGCACATATTGCGCAATAGCAAATTACAGGTATCAAAATGACGTTGGATTAAGGGGATTTATGAGCAAACAAAAACTCACCGCTATCGCACTATTATTAGTGTTGATTGCCTCATTTACTGTACTACTGAGCGTAGGCAGTGAAATTTATCGAGAAAAACCACCCATTCCCAGTGCATTTGTCGATGTGAATGGCCAAGTTATCTTTAGTGAAAATGATATAGAACAAGGTCAATTAGTATGGCGCTCAATGGGCGGCCATCAACTCGGTTCGATTTGGGGACATGGCTCCTATGTCGCCCCCGATTGGACCGCAGACTGGTTACACAGAGAAGCCCAAGCTTGGCTCGACCTGCGCGCCAAGCAACAATATCAAACGCCTTTCGAGCAACTAGGCTCCCAAGAAAAAGCGGGGCTTGAACAAGCATTAAGGGATGATTTACGCCATAACAGTGTTGAACAACAGATCGATGGCACTCAGCTTATTAGGCTATCGACCACACGGGTAGAAGCAATTCGCACGGTTAATCAACACTATTTATCCTTGTTTGGTGATGACCCTAAACTCAGTTCACTACGCGAACAATACGCCATGAAAGAGGGTACAGTGCCCGATGTTACACGCCGAGAACAACTTAATGCGTTCCTGTTTTGGGGGGCTTGGGCTGCCATCACTGAACGCCCAGATGCACCCTATACATACACCAATAACTGGCCGTTCGATCCTCAATTAGGCAATACTCCCACCTCGGATAATATTGTCTGGTCGATACTCAGTATCGTGACCCTGATAGCGGGTATTGGTGGATTGCTATGGCACCATGCCAGCGGTAAGCACGAAAGTCTGCCTAAGCCGTCGGAACAAGACCCGCTGTTTTTCACTAAACCAACCGCTTCACAAAAAGCCGTCGGCAAATACTTCATAACGGCGATAGGTCTCTTTTTACTGCAAATTTTACTCGGAGGCATTACCGCTCACTATGCGGTAGAAGGCCAAGAGTTTTATGGTTTACCTATTGCGGAAATACTCCCCTATTCAGTAACGCGTACTTGGCACACCCAATTAGCCGTATTTTGGATCGCAACTGCTTGGTTAGGTACAGGACTGTATATTGCTCCTGCGTTATCGGGCCATGAACCCAAATATCAACGAATAGGCGTTAACGTACTCTGGGTAGCCTTAGTGGTGGTTGTGCTCGGTTCAATGGCGGGCGAATGGATTGGGGTGCAACAGTATTTTGACCTCGATATGAACTTTCTCTTTGGTCATCAAGGATATGAATACATAGATCTTGGTCGAGTATGGCAAATCTTACTCCTCGTTGGATTACTGATTTGGCTCGCCCTCGTCACCGCCGCCATCAAACCCGCCCTCAAAGTTCAAGGCGAGATGCGCCCTGTTATTTGGGTACTCTATGCCTCCTGCGTCGCAATTGGTTTGTTCTATGGCGCCGGCCTCTTTATGGGCAAACACTCCAACTTAGCGATTGCAGAATACTGGCGTTGGTGGGTAGTACATCTGTGGGTTGAGGGCTTCTTCGAAACCTTTGCGACTGCCGTTATCGCCTTAATGCTGGTACGTTTGGGCTTAATCCGTGGCCGTAGCGCCAACGGTGCGGTCTTGTTTACAACGGTAATCTTCTTAACCGGTGGTTTAATCGGCACTTTACACCACCTCTATTTTACTGGCACACCAACCTCGGTTATCGCCTGGGGCGCAATTTTCTCGGCCTTAGAAGTGGTGCCTTTAGCCATCATAGGTTTTGAAGCAATGGAAACCTACCGCTTGCGTAAAGCCAGTCCATGGATGCAGCGTTATCACTGGGCGATTATGTTCTTTGTGGCTACCGCGTTTTGGAACTTGGTCGGTGCCGGTATGCTGGGCTTCTTAATCAACCCGCCAATCTCGCTCTATTACATTCAAGGCTTAAATACCACTGCCACCCACGGTCACGCCGCCTTTATGGGGGTTTATGGCATGCTCGGCATGGGGCTAATGCTTTTCTGTCTGCGCGGTCTAACTGGCAATATGCAGTGGAATGACAAAATGCTCAAAGGCGCCTTCTGGAGCCTCAATATTGGCCTAGCGGCTATGGTGTTTATGTCACTATTACCTGTGGGGATTACGCAGTTTTTTGCAGTCATCGACCACGGCTATTGGTATGCCCGCTCGCCAGAGGTCATTCATAGTCCGCTGATTGAAAGACTGGTATGGATGCGTATGTTTGGGGATATCATCTTCAGTATCGGCGGATTATTGATGGGCACCTTCTTATTTGACTTAATTAGAAAGGCCCTGAATAAACCTGCAAAGTTACAAGGGGAGCAATTACTACCAGACCACTAACACGAGACTAAATAACGGTTAGTCCCATACCAAGGTGCCATTGCTGGCACCTTGGTTGCCTAATCTCTAGCAGCTACGTTGCGGTGAGTCATTCCTGCATACATTTTGCTGTTAGTCGTGTTTAAACTACATGTATCAATATAACAATCAATGGTATAAATCAGGGTAATCTAGCTGCTGGAGTTTTTATGGCCCTTAGTCAAACCGATCTTACCCGTATCGCCCTCGATATCACCTCAGGTTTAGCCCATAGAGACCGCTTCTCACGGCTGCTCAACACCGTTAGAGAAAACTTACACTGTGATGCCGCTGCGCTACTCACGTTTCATGGTCAGTATTTTACCCCACTCGCCATCGATGGTTTGAATGATGACGTACTAGGCAGACGTTTTATCCTTAATGAGCACCCAAGGCTTGAGGCTATTGCCCGTGCGGGGGATATAGTGCGCTTCCCAGCTGACAGCGAACTTGCAGACCCTTACGATGGTTTAATCCCCAATCAAACAGGCGCATTAAAAGTGCATGCCTGTATTGGACTACCGTTATTTGCCGATGAACAACTTATCGGGGCCGTAACTATCGATGCCTTTAATCCTCTGCAATTTGATCAATTCAGCAATGCCGAGCTACGCAGTTTAAGTGCCATTGCCGCAGCATCTTTAAGTAATGCTTTACTGGTTGAAAAACTTGAACGTATGGCCCTAAACAGCCATTCAACCCATGCACAAGAAAATAGCCCTAATCTGAGCCAGAATGCCGAAATCATTGGCCATTCGCCCTTAATGCAAAGTTTAAACCGAGAGATTGAAGTCGTAGCCCATAGCGATCTGAATGTGCTGATCTTGGGCGAGACCGGCACAGGCAAGGAGTTAGTCGCCCAGGCGATACATCAAAAATCTGCAAGATCCAGTAAACCATTGGTCTATCTAAATTGTGCAGCACTCCCCGAATCGGTTGCCGAAAGCGAACTCTTCGGTCATATCAAAGGTGCGTTTACAGGTGCAATTAGCCATCGCAGTGGCAAATTTGAAATGGCCGACAAAGGCACACTCTTTCTAGACGAGATTGGCGAACTACCCCTCACACTCCAAGCCAAGTTATTGCGAATATTACAATATGGCGACATACAAAAGGTAGGTGATGATCGCAGCCTAAAAGTCGATGTCCGCATCATAGCCGCAACCAATAAAGATCTTAAGACAGAAGTGCTTGCTGGCCGCTTTAGGGCAGACCTTTACCATAGGTTAAGTGTATTTCCGATACTGGTTCCGCCCTTACGGGAGCGCGAACAGGACATCACACTACTGAGCGGATTCTTTGCTGAACGCTACAGGCAAAAACTCGGGATGAAACAACTTAATTTCAGCAACAGTAGCCTACTCTTGCTCAATCAATATACTTGGCCGGGTAATGTACGCGAACTGGAACACGCTATCCATAGGGCGACAGTTCTAGCACGCGTAACCGCACAGGACGGCTGCTGTACCATTGCGCCACAACATTTCGATTTGCCTGTTACACTTAACACCTCAAAAATGAGTTCATTGGCAATCACGCCGTTGAGCAATGCAACGCAAATCCAGCAAGAGTTTGTTAGCTTATCCCTAGCAACCGACACATTTCAGCGCGACTACATCAAACAAGTCTTTACCACACATACTGGCAATTGGGCTGCCACGGCAAGGACATTAGGAGTTGACCCAGGCAATCTGCATCGGCTCGCAAAACGTTTAAAGCTAAAATAAGCAATAAATACGCTTTATGAACCATATTTCAGTTGAAATAATATCCAAAATAAGGAAGGATGCGAGCTTCGCGCGCCAGTGCATTGTGTATTACAATTTGCCGCCCGATTTTGGGAAGAAACTGCCGCGTAAAACAGGTTATTTTATTAACAGGAATCGTAGTATCCGCTTATGAGTATGCTTCGCACCACAGCTTTATTATTGACTTTGGTTTTTCCAAGTCTCTCCGCTTTAGCAACGGAATACCCTTTACCGTCTTCTAAGAGCCGGTTAGTTGGCGAGAACCTGTATTACACAGTGCCAGAGGGTAAACATACCCTCGAAGATATTGCCGCTCAGTTCCAACTCGGCCTAAGCAACTTGCTGGAAGCAAACCCTGGTGTTGATCCGTTTCTTCCAAAGCCAGGCAGTAAATTGTTAATTCCTAAACAATTAATTCTGCCCAATGCGCCACGTGAAGGCATAGTAATCAACGTTGCTGAAATGCGTCTGTATTACTATCCAAAAGGCAAAAATACCGTGGAAGTTCTACCTATCGGTATTGGCCAAATTGGTAAAGACACGCCAGAAAACTGGGTAACCAGCGTGCAACGTAAACGTGCTAACCCGACATGGACACCAACGCCACGCATTCGTAAAGAATATGCGGCAAGGGGCGAAATTCTGCCAGCGGTATGGCCAGCAGGTCCAGATAACCCAATGGGGCTCTATGCACTCTACATTGGTAACTTGTATGCCATCCATGGTACCAACGCAAGCTTCGGTATTGGTTTACGTGTTAGCCAAGGCTGCGTGCGTTTACGTCACGATGATATTGAACATCTGTTCAAAACAGTGCCAGTTGGAACACGTGTACAATTTGTGAACCAACCGATTAAAGCGACCGAAGAGCCAGATGGAAAGCGTTATTTAGCCGTGCATCAGCCGCTATCACGCACTATTGCAGAGTTTGAGTCCAACGAGCCTGTGGCAATTGCTTTACCAAAAGACATCGCTAAGTTTATTGCCAAAGCTGATACCGACTCCAGCGTGATCAAAAAGCTACTGGACGAGCGCACAGGCGTACCGACAATTATTAATCAATAGTTGTATGGCTAGGGCGTGTTAACGCTGCTTACTCTATAAAAATACCCGCCTTGGCGGGTATTTTTATATTGGTTGCAATTAAGCTTTGTAATCAATCACATAAAGGCGCGCATAGCGCTAAGAAGTGGGTCATTGCCGCGCTATTTGCTAACACCCGTTGATCAAAGTTTTGCAACGCTGGCGTTTCGGTACAGGCGCCAACACGCGCGCCACTGCGCACTAAACATGCCTCAAACGACGTATCGAAATGATTGAAAATCAAGCCATCTTTAACCGGGCAACCATCAATCTCACCATCAACAGCAATGGGGAAATATCCTGCCAGCGTATCGCGTAAATCGAGACTAAAACGCCCTGGCACTTGGCTTGGCTCAAAAGAATAAACATAAGCTTCATGACTTAAGACGTCTTCATGGCAGGTTAAAATACCATCACGACTCGCTGCAATCAGTAATTGTGCGTGTTCTAACAGTAATTTACCTTCAACTGAGGTGCTCTCATTTGCCTTAGGTTTACCGTTTTCAAATACAAAGCCTCGGTTAGGGTTTTCACCAAATTTGTTAAATCGGTGGCCGCGTTTAAACCCCGTTGGATTCACCAAAGGCAAAATACTTAAATTTACCCGTTCGAATAATTCGACTGATGCCTCACTTAAAAAGTGCAGTAATCCCCAAGGACCAGCTGACTCTTCACCGTGAAATCCTGCGCTGATCAATAACGAAGGTAAGCCAGATTTCGCGGCAGGTGACTGATACAGACTGACACTGTATTTACCCACGTCACCGAGTTTTTTCTCAACCATCCCCAAACGGGACATTTCCTGCTCAAGCTGTAGATAAAAATTATCGATATCAGTGCTTTCACAGTTAAAAATATCGCTTTTCCACTGAAAGGATTCGAACGGAGATCTGCTTACCATATCTTGTACTTATGCCAGAAAAAGAACTGTGCCATCATAGCAGCTCTTTACAAAAACTGAATGCTATTCAACTGATTTAGATGAAATCCGACGAGTGCCTGACGCGCCAACACCACCACTGCGTTATGCCATCAATCGGAAATTGAGATGGGATGCCAAATGAACACACACACCCGCCTTGGACTTGCTATATTGGTGATGCTGCTTAGTCCAGCACTCAAGGCACAATGTCAAATCGAAGGCGCTGCAACGCTATATCAATTAGAATCACGCATCGAAACTTACTCCCTCGCGAATGGCCTTACCGTACACTTATTGCCCCTTGAGGATAAACACACCCTCACCATTGCCAGCCAATTTACTGTGGGGGCGCGCAACGAGACTAAGGGGCAAACGGGATACGCGCATTTGTTCGAGCATATGTTATTCAAGGGCAGTGAACAGGCACCAGGCGACACCTATGCACAACAGCTAAGTGCCTTAGGCGCCCGCTTTAATGCCAGCACCCACTTCGATTACACCAATTACTATGTCACTCTGCCGAGCCAAGCCCTCGCCTTGGGCTTGTTCCTCGAGGCCGATCGTTTTATTCGCCCCAATTTGACCGAAACCACAGTGAAAAATCAGCAAGAAACCGTGCTCCAAGAGATGGCGCAGACCATAGATAATCAACCCTATGTGCGTAGTGCGATGGAATTTCTGCTAGCACAGGTTAAAGATACGCCCTATGGCCACGGTATTATCGGTAGCCGTGAGGATATTACTCAGGCAAGTCCCGAGCGGTTAATCGCCTTTCATAGCGCCCATTATCGTCCCGATGCGATGCAGCTATCTCTGGTCGGCACACTTCCCTCCGACGTCAAGTCGCTTATAGCACAACACTTTAGTGCTTGGCCCACGCCTAATCAGCCGATTGCCAAATTTGACGAGCTAAAAATTAACCCTAAGCCCGTGCATGCGGAGCTCATTGATGAACGTGGCCCTTGGCCCGGCTTACTGCTTGCGTGGCATACGGTAGGTAAAAATCATCCCGATGCTGCCGCTATTCGACTGCTCGAAGGCTATTTATTTCAAAATACTCGCAGCGCCCTCGCACAAATCAGCCTGCACGATCCGGCACAAATGTTGAGTTATTCACTGCCCTTTGAGCTAGAAAATCATGGCATAACCAATCTGGTATTAGTGCCAAGGGCAAAAACCTCCCTTAATGCGCTAACCGACATGGTCTTAGCGTTAATTAAGCAAACCCAACAAACTCGCATAAGTGATGCAACGCTTTGTCAGCTCAAGCAAACCTGGTTAAATCAGCGTTTGGGGCAGCTCGACAACACTCAATCCCTAGCCACCTTACTATCAGCCACCGACAAACAGGATCAAGCCCATCCCTTAACGGCGCAATGGGAAAGGATTAACGCAGTAACCACAGCGGATATCCAGCGCGTTGCCCTGCAATACTTTACTCCCAATATGGTCAGGGTTGATCTGTTACCGCCTTGGTATATCCGCTTTGGAAAAACCTTACTCGAATGGTTACCCACAGGTGTTAGCGACGATTTAGAGGATGCAGTGCTATGATGAAAACATTCAGATACAACTGCTTAATGCCAACCTCAAGATTATCTAACGCACTGCAAACCATGAGTATTGGTCTTATTGCTGTCATACTGGGTGCCTGTCAGCAGACACCGCTTAGCTTTACCCCAACTCAAGCGCCCAGTTTGGCAAACTTTGATACCCAACCCAACCTACCTCAAGTTGGGAATATTTATCTTCCCAATGAGCAACCTTTTATTGATGTCACCCCCAATGGCGTCACCCTACCTTACCAGTTACAGCGTACGACTAGCGCGACTCAAAACCTTAGTAACAGAATGAGCCTAGTAGCAATTAGCCCCACTATACCCTTTGATAATCCTGATATTTTACAAGTCGCCTTTCAGGAAAAAGCTCGTAGCCTAGCGCTGACCCAAGCCGATGCTTGCCTTGAAACCTTCGAAACTCGTGTCACGCTGCATAGCATTAATATCAGCTTAACGTGCCCCGCATCAGCTAATCATCTCTACCAGTTACTGATACAGTTTTGGCAACCCGATGCATTTAGTGAAGCGGCGGCAATCGATATCGATAATATTCGTCGTCAATTGAAGCTTAATAAGCATTTAAATGCCTTTAGTGGCGCCGAAATCGATAAAGTCTGGCGGGACAAACTCCTAGGGACAGCACATCCCTACAACAAGAACATCAACAATCAGGCCTTGTTTGACTCACTTAGCCTAAGCGAACTGTCGCGGCTACAGCAGAACACCTTTGCTCAGGCAAACTGGCAGTTATTTTTACCTAATCATGCGCAAACCGAGTTTGATATTAAGCAGAGCCTCAGCCAGTGGCCAACTCGCATAAATACGGACTCTCCATCACACCTCATCAACACTCAACAGCCACCACAATCCCGCACGCTGTATTTGATTGATGCACCGGGTAGTGTGCAAACACAAGTGCGAATAGGGTATGCCCTCGACGATAAGCATTTGTCAGCGCAGGATATGCCGTTAGCTTGCCGCAGCTTAGCCGCACTCTTAGGACGCAGTTTTTCTGGGCGACTCTATTACGATTTGCGAGAGAAGCGTGGTTTGACCTACGGGATCTATGGTCAGTGCGCCAATGCACCACTCTCCACTAGCATCAAGTTTTATGGCAGCACGGCAATAGAACATACGGGCGCCTTTGTGGTGGGGATCTTAGAACATTTGAAACTGCTGGCTTCAACGCCTGCAAGCGAAGGGGAATTAGCCGCCCTAAAAACCTATCTGATTGGCGAAGCCTTGTTAACGCAAGATAACCCTAACCTGAGCGAAACCCAATTTATTCATCAACAGGTGCTTGGATTAGCTCCACAATCGATACAAGCCATAAACCTTAAACTGCAGGCGCTATCGCCTAGTCAGTTGATGCAATTAGCACAACAAGCGTTTTATGGTGAACCTCTAATCATTTTACGGGGAGATGTCGCCAAAATCTCGGCGGATCTCTCAGCTAAGCTGCCGGGATGGCAACTAGAGGAGGTCAAGGTGAATGATTGATCTCGTTATAATTTATCCTTAGGAACATCACTCACGTTGCCTTGCTGTAACATTTGGGCATGGCCTTGTTCCATTTGCGCTAAGTCTTCCATAGCAGCGCCCGAGTCGATATTCGTATGGGCTTGATGATTTTCAGCACTGCTGGTCTCGACCTTATCCGAGGTTATCAATGCAGCATTTTGCGACTCGTTATCGGTAGCGGCCATAACGCCATTCGGCGCTAAAGAGTCATCTTTTACTGGCGATAACAACATAGACTCAGTTGTCACTGACGGACTCTGCTCAGTACTCACTGACGTTGAAGCCGTTTGACCAAGGGTTGTGAACCATGAAGTCAACGGTGTTGGTGCCATCATTCCAGCAACCGCGATGAGCGCAACTGCAGCAGCACCATAGGACAACCATTTGTGTACTCCCTGCCGATGATCTTTAGGCTCGCTGGCATATAAGGCGTTAACGTGAGCGGTTTTCGCATTGGAAGCAATAACGTCTGGCGCTAAGGTCTGAAGTAAGTCGGGCAAATGATCCAATTCAGTATTTTTTAGGCGCTGACCGATAAATTGTCCGCCCTCATAAATCTCTAATTGATGGCTCAACACTTCGCCTTCAACGACACCAGAACTCACAATCACTAACTTATTACAACGCACTTTGCCACGAAAAACCCCGCAAACTCTCAGTTCATCACAACTCACTTCACCCATGATCTCACCGCCAAACTCAATTTTAATCAGTCCAGCACCGCGGATCTTACCTGTTAATGCCCCCGCAACGAATGCCGTGCCCGCCAGTTGCATCTCACCTTCAATTGCGGTTGAAGCACTGATAAATGTGGCACTATGGCCTTTGCTACCCATAGGTTTAGTTCCAGATCATTATTTTTGTGAAAAAGATGTTAGGTTAAAAGTTCTCAATAATAAAGCATTGGATTCCTTTGATATTTAACCAGGCTGTGTTTTAGACAAGATTTTAGCCCTGCAACAATCTATGTTAGGCTGAAGACGATTGGGCTGATATCTCAACCCATATTGGTCCTAGCACCGCCTAAAATTGACTCAATTTATGACAAATTCCATGACCTTCAACCCGTTGTCACCCTCAACTCAAAACCAAACACCATTAGCCATTTATCAAGCCAAAATCGGCGCCGAGCTGATTGAAGATCCCGCGCAGGCGCAGGCAGTGCTCGCCTTAGATAAGTTGTATCAGCAGATTATTGGTCGAACAGACGCTCAGCCACTCAAAGGTTTATATCTATGGGGCGATGTCGGGCGCGGTAAAACCTTTCTGATGGATTTGTTCTTTGATGCTCTGCCACAGCAAGGAAAACTGAGATTGCACTTTCACCGCTTTATGGCGCGAGTGCACCAAGCCTTAAAGGAACATGCGGGGCAGCGCGATCCCCTTAAATTGATTGCAAAAAATTTAGCAAAGGAGTGTAAGATACTCTGCTTCGATGAGTTTTTTGTCTCAGATATTGGCGATGCCATGATCCTCGCTGGTTTGTTTGAAACCTTGTTTGCCCAAGGAGTCGTGCTGGTTGCCACATCCAACATTCCCATCGAACGTTTATATGAAAATGGCCTAGCAAGGCACAGATTTTTACCCTGCATTGCCCAGCTCCTAGCCCATACCCAAATGCTGCATCTGAATGGCGAGCAAGACCACAGGTTGCACGCCTTGAATCACGAACCGTCGGCAGAGGCCATTGCCGCCACTTCAAAGCATATTGGGCTGACTGGCACACTGGATTTTGATGGTATTTTTACCACACTCACTCAAGGCGCAAACACTGTTCAAGCGAATACGCTACGAGTCTGTCAGCGTGATATCCCCGTCGTGCGCGCCACTGCTGAAGACCAACTCCCCTCCGTTGCTTGGTTCGACTTTTATGCCCTGTGTGATGGCCCGCGCTCACAACTCGATTACATCGAAATTGCCTGTCGATTTAAGATCGTAATGCTGAGCGGTGTTCCCAAACTGGGCGGCGAAGTAAAAAGCTGGATCCGCGCCCGTGGCACTGAGGATGGCACTGGCGAGAACCAAGCGGCCGCTACCGGTGAGCGGCAACTCTCTTACGCCGCCAACGATGATCCTGCTCGGCGTTTTATCAGCCTTATCGATGAGTTATACGATCAAGATGCCAGTTTATATTTAAGCTGCGACGTCCCACTGATGGATCTCTACCAAGGCGGCGCCCTCAGTTTTGAGTTTCGACGCACCTATAGTCGGCTAATCGAAATGAGCCACAGCACAAAACAATCCTGACCCCTCAACACGCCCGAAGAAACGGCAGCGGTCAACCTCTGCCATAACCCTTTACCGAGACAAACTTTCAGGCGCAAAGATAGCACTTAACTGCTGGATATCTGCCGCAACCCACTCTGGTTCGATACACTCGGCAAGATGGGCCGCCATAAACGCCACAAGCTGCATTGCGGCATAGGGCAAACGCTTGTCCCGACGGCCAACAAGATACCAATTACTCTCCAGTGGAAATCCGTTCACTGACAAGATTGCGGGTTTTTCACGCCCTTCCTGTAGGGTGTGGGCAGAAATAACCGATAAGCCTAAGCCTGATGCCACGCTCAAGCGGATCGCTTCATTACTCTCAATTTGCATCGTTTCACTCAAGGCGATCCCTTGAGCGCTACACCAAGATTCAAACATCAGCCGAGTTGCCGAGCCGGGCTCGCGGATAATAAAACGCTCTTGCTTCAACTCACTAAAGCGAACTTGTTGACGGCCAACCGCCCAATGATCCTTAGGCGCAATAAGCTGCAGCGGATTTTTAATGATCCTCGCCGATAACACTTGCTCACCACTGGGTGGATGACTGAAGAGATATAAATCATCTTCTTGGCGCTCAAATCGTCCCAAAATATGCGCGCGGTTACCGATATTTAAGGTCACTTTGACCTGCGGGAATTGCCGATAAAACGCCCCCAAAATCCGTGGTACCACATATTTTGCCGTAGTCACTAAACCGATATTGATATGGCCAATGCTGCCACCTCTGGCTTGCTGGATAAAGGCATCGAAATCTTCAAAGCGGCTCAATGTGTCGCAGGCGGCTCGGTAAAGCTCTTGCCCTATTAAGGTTGGCGACATACGGCCATCAATACTGTTCAGCAAAGGTTCGCCCAAAATATCCGCTAACTTTTTAAGTTGCAGTGACACTGTGGGCTGAGTAAGGTGCAGGGTGCGAGCCGCCGCCGAAATATTGCCCAATCGAACCACCTGCACATAAACCTCAAGTAACCGAAAACTCAAATGCCGTAGTTTTAATTGACCTTGAGAAGATTTATCCATAGATAATTATCTATACCTAATTAGCAAATAATTTATTTTTCAATATATCGAATTAGGTTCAGAATCTCCAGCGTTCAATGGTTTTCAAATAAAATGATAGCCTTAAAATATTAATGCCTTTATTAATGAGATACTTATGCCAGATATTGTCATAGCATTTTTCGCCTTAGGTTTGCTCGCAGGCTTAGTCAAATCCGACCTTAAAGTGCCACCCGCCATTTACGAAACCCTGTCTATTTTGTTAATGCTGACCTTAGGGTTAAAGGGCGGTATGGCACTGCATGGTCATACTCAACACTTAGTGATCACTGAACTCGTTGCTGTTGTTGCACTGGGTTTGATCATCCCATTAGTACTTTACCCTGTGCTCACGCGCTTAGTTCGGCTCGGACGCACGGATGCCATTAGTATCGCAGCCCATTATGGATCGGTCAGCGCAGGCACATTTGCCGTTGTTATCGCCATGGTGGAAAAATCAGGGATGATATTAAGACCGGAAACCACCTTATATTTGGTGCTACTCGAACTCCCTGCGATTGTGGTTATGCTCTGGTTACACCGATATTTAAGCGCTAAACAGCCGCTAGAAGCTACAGTGCCTAATACTCAGCAATCGAGCATACTGCATGAGGCCTTGACCAGCCGCGGCGTAATACTCCTAGTGGGTGGAGTCGTCATAGGTTGGCTTTATGGTCCGACAGGGCTTGCACCGATTAGTCCTGTATTACTCGGTGGTTTTAAAACGCTACTGGCCTTGTTTTTACTGGAGATGGGATTAGTCACAGCGAAAGTCTGTTTACCACTCCCATTGCAGCAGTGGCGCTTATTAGTGTTTGCCGCCGTCACACCTTTTATCTTGGCATGGTGTGGGATTGGAGTGGGGTTATGGCTCGAGTTACCGGCCGGAAGCATCTTAGTGCTTGCAGGTTTAAGTGCCAGTGCCTCTTATATTGCCGCCCCCGCCGCCATACGAGCCGCCATTCCCGAAGCGAATATCGGACTCGCTATGTTAGCATCCCTCGGGATTACCTTTCCGGTGAACGTGTTAATCGGTTTACCCTTGTACCAACACTGGATAATGCAAATTACCGGATAACAATTTGTCATAAGGGAGACTCAGGTCTCCCTTTTTATATCCGCCATTAAGGGTTATTTGAATGATGTTCGGCTTTATCTTGATACATTGCCCTATCGGCAGCATCGAGTAAATCCTCAAGATTGATATCCGAATCAGGCGACCAATGGGCGATACCTATGCTACTCGCTAAGGTGGGCTGTTGTGGATGCTGTTGATTATATTGGTCAAGTAATGATTGAAAGCGTTTGATGGCAACGTCAACGGCATCGGGTTTCACAAAACTTAACAGCACCACAAACTCATCACCGCCAAGCCGAGCAACAACATCAGATTCCCTAAATGCGGCAATCAAAATATGGGCAAAATCGTACAGCAACCGATCGCCCATTAAATGCCCAAAGTTATCGTTGATTTCCTTAAAACTATCTAAATCAAAGAAAAATAACACTGCTTGCGCACGTTGACGACGACAACTTGCCAATGCTTTATTCGCCAATAATTCAAAACCACGACGATTTGAAATTGTGGTTAACTTGTCAGAAATATTTTGCGACAGAGAGAGCAATTCCGCCTCTACCATTTTGCCGAGATCGGTTAATGTTTCAATATCTTCATCGCTAAAGATCCGTGCACAGCTACCAATCAAACACAGAGTCCCAACTCGATAATGATTAATCGTTAAAGAATAGCCTGCATAGAAACGAATATGAGGCGCATCAACCACTAAGGGATTATCGGCAAAGCGGGAATCTTTTAAGGCATCTTCTATAAAAAACACTCCGGGATGATTTATTGCATGGCCACAAAAGGAAATATTTCTGGAGGTTTCGGTGACGTCTAATCCTTGGCAAGATTTAAACCATTGACGATCTTCGTCAACTAAACTGACCAGACAAATAGGCACAGAAAAAATTCTTTTTGCCAGCCGTGTGATACGGTCGAAACGCTCTTCAGCATCAGTATTTAAAATATTCAGCGCTCGCAAGGTTGCTAAACGCGCTAACTCATTCTCGGGAATGGGAGGTAATAGCATACTTCGCTCCGCTAATGGCTCTCTATCAAGCGTAGACTAACGACTGAATTCACGTATAACTTACTCAAGTATCGCCTGATAAATAGCAAGTATCCGCTCCGCATGAGCAGCTACATCGGCGTAAGCCAACTTCCCTGATTTTTGCTGTAGAGTTAGGCGATGATTTTCATCCCTTAACCAGCAATAACTTTGGGTTAAATGTTGAGCGCTCATCAGTGGCAAGAGCTCAAGCTCAGCCAACACGCCGAAGATACGCACATTATCTGACCAAATTGACAACTCAGGGTACTCATGGGCATTGGCGAGCACTAAGTATTGTGCAATAAACTCAATATCCGCAATCCCGCCAGGACTCTGTTTTAAATCAAACTCACCTTCGGCAACCTTAAGCAAATGGTCGCGCATCTTCTGCCGCATCTCACGAACCGCTTTTTTAAGCTCGTCTTTGTCCCTTGGCTGCTCTAAGACTGAAGCGCGGATTTGGCTAAACTTGACAGCCAAGCTATTATCACCAAACACAAAACGTGAACGCACTAACGCTTGATGTTCCCATGTCCACGCCTCTTGGGTTTGATATTCACTAAAGCGGGCGATCTCACTCACCATAAGACCCGATGCCCCAGAAGGACGCAGGCGCATATCCACTTCATACAATTCACCCGAGGTCGTTCGGGTCGAGAATAAGTGCAGAATACGTTGAGCAAGTTTAAGGTAAAAATGACCAACTTCAATCGGTCGATCACCATTGGTTAGGCTATTGGTCATATTTTCCGGCGCTTCATACAGAAAAACCAAATCCAAATCTGAGCCATAACCCAGCTCAATACCCCCTAACTTGCCATACCCAATCACCGCAAAGCCCGTGTCGCTGCTTTCCGCTAGATAACTCGGCACGCCATGGCGCACCGCTATCTGCTGCCATGCCTGCATCACCACTTGTTCGATAATAGCTTCAGCCAAAAAAGTCAAATGGTCACTCACCTGCATCACAGGCAATACACCGGTGACATCCGCAGCGGCAATTTTAAGTTGTTGCGACAGCTTAAACTGGCGCAGCGCCTCCATTTGCTGCTCCATATCATCCTCTGGTACCCGCAGCAAATACTGGCGCAGTTCACTCGGATAATCATCCAACGAAGTTGTATCGTATAGATGCGCTGGGTCGATAAGCTCATCAAGCAGCATAGGAAACTTTGCAAGTTGCACCGCAATCCAAGGACTTGCGCAGCACAGACTCACCAGTTGCTGACGGGCGCCGGGGTTTTCGCACAGTAACTCAAGGTAGGTAGTACGCGTTAAAATTTGCTCAAGCACTTTAGACACGGGCTCAAAAGCCGCCGACGGGCTAGGTTGATTAAGCAGCTCGTCGAGCAACCTTGGCATTAATTTATCGAGAGTTTCACGTCCACGCGGGCCAATCGAGCGTTTCGTCACGGTTTCACGCCAACGACTCAGTAAAGGCCAGAGTTTTTCATCATCAATCTGCTGCTCAGCTAACAAGTTGATTGCGTGATCATCCTGCTGCACGTTCCACAACTGCGCCGTCCAATGCTCGGCTTTTTCTTCGCCTTCTTCGCCGCCAACGGTAGCCTTAAAGTGACGATGAATTTTCGCCATCGCCGCCTCGATATGGGTACGAAGATCAGTTTCATTAGCTATCTCTAGCACATAACAAAGTCTCTCCCAATCGAGAGAATTATTCGGCAAGGTTTGCGTTTGTTTATCATCAATCGCTTGCAAAAGATTCTCGACACGGCGCAGCAATAAATAACTGTGTTTTAGCTCATCGACCGCCAGATATTCAAACTGCCCAAGGCTATAAAGGGTGCCCATAGCACCAAACAGACTTTGCTGGCGCAGCGAGGGTTCACGACCACCACGGATCAACTGGAAGCTTTGTACAACGAACTCCACCTCACGAATCCCTCCCGCACCGAGCTTAATATTGTCGGTTAACTGACGACGGCGGACTTCTTGTGCGATGAGTTGTTTCATTTTTCGCAGGGATTCAATCGCCGAAAAATCGATATAACGGCGATAAACAAAGGGGCGCAACAAACTGTGTAGCTCGTCGGAAAAATGATCCCAAGGCCCGAGCGAGCGGGCTTTAACCATGGCATAGCGCTCCCAATCACGCCCTTGCTCTTGGTAATAATCCTCAAGACCACTAAAGCTCACGACTAAAGGCCCGCTCTCGCCATAAGGGCGCAGGCGCATATCGACGCGGAATACAAAACCATCAACAGTAATTTGGTCGAGTAAATTAACGAGCCTCTGTCCCATTCGGATGAAAAACTGTTGATTATCAAGACTACGACGACCACCAACGGTTTCACCATGTTCTGGGAAAGTAAAAATCAGATCGATATCAGAAGAGAAGTTCAACTCTCGGCCACCGAGTTTTCCCATACCCAAAATTAATAGCGGTTGAGGATTACCCGCCTTATCCATTGGTGTCCCGTATTGCGCGCACATCTCTTTATAAAGCCAATCCCTTGCGCCAATAACTAACGCCTCTGCGAGCGCAGAAAGATCGAGCAAAGACTCCTCTAAGCTGGCGTAATCTAAAAAGTCTCGCCATGCTAACCGCACCATTTGATAATTACGGAATCGCCGCAATAGGCGTTTTGCCATGTCTTCGGTAGTGGCGCTAGTTAATAGCTCGCGTAACTGGGCATCAAACAATTTTCGTTCGACTTGCTGCAAATCATCGGCAAACAGGGTGTTGATCCATTCAGGAGAACGAGTTAACTGCGCTGCGATATAATCGCTTAATCCTAAAACGTTTTTCAGTTCCTGCTGCTGCGCAGGCGTTAAATTTGCCAGTCCTTCTGACCATACTTCGGCGAGGCGTGCCCAATGCCGCTCTGCGGCTTGAGTAACGAGGGGAGACAATGACTTATTACTGTCTTTTTGTACGGCCATAATAATCCCTAACAAATTTAAACATCGACATATTATGTCACAAATGATATAGAATGAAATCGCATCAGGTTTAACAAAGTTGCTATGCCTTAACGCGTGTTTCTATAAATGGCAAAACTTAAGTTCCCTCAAGAGAGCAACCCCTCTTTCTTGGCTGTTTAGGGTACTATAACCTGTGAGGCAAACATATTGGGCAAGTTGATTATTATTGTCCGCCCATATTTGAGTTTTATTTCAGCACTTTTGGAGAAAACATGGCAGGAATGCTAATGCGTGTTCTCACGTCGATGCTCATTTTGGCCGCGACCTTATCGCTAACGGGTTGTGGCGATGATCGGCCGGAGAAAATAGAGAAGTATCAACAACTCACAGAGCAGCGTCTCACAACCCTCAATACCATGCTTGATGACGGTCAGGTGCGTAATGCTAATCTGCTCAAGCAATATAGCAGCTTGCTAAAACAGCAAAAGCCCGATTTGGCGCCATTAGTGGATGAATTAGCCAAGGATGCAACCGCCGAAGGGCCCATGTATGCCTCGCTCAAACGCCGCTTAGCTGATGCCAAAAATTCGGCCAACTTTACCGATCTCGACCAACAATTAGCCGAGGTTGAGAATCTCTATCAAGCAGCCGATCCTAGCCTGTATAACGACATGCTATCCGATCCGGTGAACGTGATCGCAGATATGTCAGAGGGTAAGCTTGCCCGTGTCAATGCCATCAGCCGTGAAGCGGCGGCCCTTGCCAATAATGCCGAGGACTATGGCCCTGGTAGTCAACTAGTGGGTAACCCAGCCTACGGCAGCTGGCAGACAGACTCGAGCGGCATGTCCTTCTGGGCTTGGTACGGCATGTATTCGATGTTTTCGAATATTTTCCACCGCCCCATTTATTACGACCGTTGGTCGGGTAACCGTGGCTACAGCTATTACAACGACGTAGGTCGCTATCGCTATACCTCGCCAAAACAAGCACAGGCGCAGGAAAAAACCTTCGAGCAGACCAAAAAACGTTTCGATTCTCAAGGGAAACGCTTCGACAGCCCCTATTCAAAATCGCGCACGGGTGCCACGGCTCTCTCCCGTGAGAGCAGCAGCGCACCTAAAACCAATACCACAGCGAATAAGTCGAGCGCGCAGTCGGGCAGCAAATTCCGCTCAAATTATTCTAAAGACAGCAGTTTCCGTAATTCCAGCAACCGCACGACCCGCAGTGTGCGCCGAGGCAAGTAAACTAAAGGATCTCCCATGACATTATTTCAGGATTTCGGTATCACACCAGAGCTAGTCACCATACTGGCAATTGACCTCACGATTGCGGTTATCTTATTGACATTAATGCGTTATTTGCAGGGTTGGAGCGTTAGAGTCAACAGCAGTAAAGAGCTGGCCGAACGCGATAACTTTGCCTTTGGGATCAGCACCGCCGGTGCCGTTGCTGCGTTAGGCATTGTGCTCACAGGCGCCATCACTGGTGCCGCAGCGCCCTCCTATTTAACTGAAGCGATAGGCATGAGTGCCTATGGTTTATTTGGTTTAATACTGATTAAATTTGGGCGCTTTCTACACGATAAAATCGCGTTAAATGAACTCGATAAAAATCAGCAAATTGTTAAAGGTAACGTGTCTGTCGCCATTGTGGATGCCAGTGTTGCTATCGCCACCGCAATCATTATTCGCGCAGTACTGTTATGGGCTGAAGATTTAACAATCGACACTTTTATTGCCATCTTTAGCGCCTTTGCGATTTCACAACTCATGCTGGTGCTTCTCACCCGCTTACGTGAAAAACGTTTCGCAAGCCGTAACCAAGATTCATCAATGCAACAGGCACTCGCTCAAGGTCATACCGCTTTAGCCATCCGCCACGCCGGATTTATGATCGCTATGGCGCTCAGCTTTAATGCTGCGAGTCACTTTATTCTTTTCAATCCAACGGCCTATGTCACTAACATCATTGGTTGGTTGGTGTTTTCAATCATAATGTTAGTCGTACTGACACTGCTGCTGTTTATCATTAAAAAGCTGGTTTTAGCACGTATCAATTTAGCGGATGAAGTCGAAAGACAACATAATATTGGTATCGCTGCCGTGGAAATGGCCATCAGTATTGCTATCGCACTTATTCTCACGGCCCTAATGGCGTAATCCAATGCACGAATCCCAAATAACCGGCTCTGCGACTCAAACGGTAAAAACGAGTCGCCTAAGCTGGTTCGATGATGTCCTACTATTGGGCATTATGGCCGTACTCGCTGGGTGCGGCCTGATCTACGAATACCTGTTGTCCCACTACGCAGGCAGGATCTTAGGCGCGTTAGAAGCCGCCATTTACACTATGATCGGCCTGATGATCGTCTCCATGGGTCTTGGTGCCTTTGCCGCTCGCAAAATTAAAGATGCCTTTATTGGCTTTGTGGTGCTCGAACTCACGGTCGCGCTCTGCGGCTCGCTGGCGATTTTAATTACCGCAGCCGTAATAGGTTTTGGTCAGCAGCTGCCGATGCTTATCGCCTCCACCTTAGGCTTACCACCGGATCAACTGCCCGAGGGTGGCATGATTGGCTCGCTGCAAAAGCTGAGCGAATATCTGCCCTATGTCTGGGGCGTTTTGCTCGGCTTGATGATCGGGATGGAAATTCCGCTGATCGCGAGGGTAAGACAATCTCTATCAGATGAGCACTTGCTGCATAATGCTGGTACTATTTATGGCGCCGACTATATTGGCGCGGGCATTGGCGCAGCCATTTGGGTCGGCTTTATGCTGGCTATTGACATACAACTGGCCGCAGCACTCACCGCCAGCTTTAACTTGTTAGCTGGGTTTGTATTTATCTGGCGCTTTTGGCCAAAGATCCAAAGACCGAAATTACTGTTAGTGGGCCACTTAGTCGTCACTGGCGTATTGTTGCTGCTCGCCATTCGAGGGCCAAGCTGGGAGCAACAGTTCAACAATCTGCTTTACAAAGATAAGGTGGTCTATGCCAAGGCAACGCGTTTTCAACAGTTGACCTTTACAGAGCGCCTACGCGGCAATGGTCTTCTCCCCGTATATGCCTTGTATATCAATGGTCGTTTACAGTTTTCGAGTAGCGATGAACACATTTACCATGCGTTTTTAGTTCATCCAACCCTTGCAGCTAGCGCTCGTCATAACAAGGTATTAATCATTGGCGGCGGTGATGGGCTGGGCCTAAAACAAGTGCTGCGCTGGGAGCCTGAGCAAGTGACCTTACTCGATCTTGATGCCGCATTGGTGCAACTCTTTAAAACGCCCGATACGGATATGCCTAAGCGTTTAAGCCAAGCCCTGTTAGCCCTCAATGGCAATGCCTTTAACAATCCTCGCGTTAAGGTGATCCACGACGATGCCTTTAACGGAGTCGATAAATTGATTGCCACAGGGAATAAATACGACGCCATTATTGTGGACTTGCCCGATCCTAGCCATCCCGATTTAAATAAGCTCTATTCGGATTATTTCTATCGCAAGCTCAAGGAACTAATGAGCAGTGATGGCGCTCTGACTGTACAGTCAACCTCGCCCTATCACGCGCAAAAGGCCTTTATCTCGGTCGCGAAAACCTTGGCTTTAGCGGGGTTTGACGTAAAACAGTATCACCATAACGTCCCAAGCTTTGGAGAATGGGGCTGGAGCATTGCCACTGTATCGGGAAAAGATGCCCAGCATCGCCTAGGCGAGCTGACAGCACTGCCGATAGCGGATGACTGGTTAACCTTAGGTTTAGTCAAAGGCGCCTTTGAATTTCCTGCCAATTTTTATCAGGACGCCGCCAATATTAAGCCTAACGAACTCGGTTCGTTGCAGTTGTACCATTACCATCAACAGGCATGGTCCGAAACCCAAGGACTGGATCTTTTTTAACGGATAAAGATAGTACTTGACATATTATGTCCCGATGCTATCTTTGAACACAGACATAATATGTCAATAAGGACAAATATGAATATCCATACTCTTGCTAATCACCTCAACAGCCTTGGCAATAACAGCCAGACCGGCTTCCAATTCGATTGCTATCCAATTGATGGTGAAGTCGAAGTGTTGCAAGTGAATGTGGTCGGCCGTGAAGAAATCCCGGTATTCGTATCGGTTACGGACAACCAAATTCTCTGCATCAGCTACCTGTGGGGCGAGAACGAAGTAAACCAAGAACGTCGCAGCGAAATGTTTGAGACCATGCTCGAATTAAACATTCCAATGCCATTGTCAGCCTTTGCCAAAATTGATGACAAATACGTGGTTTACGGCGCGCTGTCTCTGCAATCTAGCATGCTCGAAATCGAGCAAGAGTTAGCAGTCTTATCCGATAACTGCTTAGAAGTTATCGATGAAATGGTCGACTATCTGAAATAAGGAGCCACAATTATGGGCATTCTGAACAAAATTTTAACAGCGTTTCGCGGTGGTGCCACCGAAGTTGGCCAAAGCATCGTAGACGCAAACTCGACTCGAATTTTCGAACAGGAAATCCGTGATGCCGAGAAACACTTAACCAACGCCAAGCGCGAACTGACCGATGTGATGGCGAAAGAAATGCAAGCCAGCCGCGAAGTTGACCGCTTAAAGCGCTCAATTGCCGAACACGAAGGCTATGCAACGCAAGCATTAGATAAAGGCAACGAAGCCTTAGCCATTGAAGTAGCTGAAAAAATTGCTCAATTAGAGCAAGAGCTGGCCGAGCAGCAAACTGCGAATGACAGCTTCAGCGCCCATGCAGTACGTCTGAAAGATTTAGTGAAGAAGACCGAGCGTCAACTGTCTGATTATCAACGTCAGTTAAGCATGGTAAAAACCACCGAAAGCGTGCAAAAAGCCACGGCAACGATTACCGACTCTTTCGCATCAAGCAACTCTAAGCTACTGAATGCAAAAGACTCTTTAGAGCGTATCAAAGCGCGTCAGCAGCAGTTTGATGACAGATTAAAAGCAGCTGAAGCCTTAGCCGAAGAAGGCAGTGATAAATCATTGCAGGCTAAGTTAGCTGAAGCGGGCATTGGTGAGCAAAAATCCAATGCTAACGCTGTGCTCGAACGTATCAAGGCACGTAAAAGCTAATTAAGATTGACCAAACGCCGAGCACTGATGGGACCATCACCCCCTATTGTGCTCGGCTTTTTTGTTTTAGGTATACCAACATTCACCCAAGTCTAAGCTAACTCATGGGTTAGTTCAGAACATTGGCGCACAGCTTAGGAGCGAATATGGGATTTTTTAACAGTATTTTTGGTAAAAAGGCGCCTCCAGCGCGTGAACTCAATCATCCCTCCGCGCTCAAGATCGGTGACATGATCTCCATCGACAATAGTTTTGCACTGCCACCACAATTGCGCGGCCAACAACTCAAAGTCGAAGCCGTTAATACCTACGAATTTGAACGTAAACAACAAACCGAATGGGTACTCAAAGGGCATGGTAGTGACACCTTGTTTTTAAGCATCGAAGAAGACGATGAAACTTACCTTGCTTTTTCCCTTAAAATTACCCGCTCCCAGGTTGAGCAACTATTCGACCTAGAGCAATTTAGCACCCTGTTCGATGAGCCTGGACACGCCGAGCTCACCACCCAAGAGTTATCACCACCGTTAGCCGAGCAGCTCGA
The DNA here is from genome assembly GCF_001308045.1 of Shewanella sp. Sh95. Classification (NCBI taxonomy): domain Bacteria; kingdom Pseudomonadati; phylum Pseudomonadota; class Gammaproteobacteria; order Alteromonadales; family Shewanellaceae; genus Shewanella; species Shewanella sp. Sh95. Next base: position 155,812 of record NZ_LGYY01000146.1, on the reverse strand, counting down.
ACAATGGTTGGGCAAGCAATACCACCAAGTGAGTTTTGCACTCTTTGGCTACTTCCACCGTGAAGATTATCGAGGACTTAAACCGCCGCAGGATGCCAATGGCGCCAGCGGTGAACCCTTCGAATATTATTTGCTGCTCGATGATGACGAAAGCCGCGCAGTCGAAGTTGAAGTGTATGAGGGTGGCGATACCGATGTGGTACTGACCTTATACCGCCCCTTGTCAGATATTCGCGACTACTGGCCCGGTCAGTAAAATTTGGCAAAAGATAAAGTGCGTGACTCGCACTTTATCGCTTAAGCCATTACAATCCCCATTGAATTGGCTCGCAATATACGGTTGATAGCAACAGGTAAAACCCAATGAGTAAAATGAAACACCCTCTTCCAGAGCAATGGCAGAAGAACCAAGATGCTGCAAAGGCAACTCAAGTGGCTTTCGACCTCGATGAAAAGTTTCAATATTCTATTCGTAAAGCGGCGCTCGATGCGGGCGTTAGCCCTTCCGATCAGATCAGAACGATTTTGGGCTTAAGTGTTTCAAAACGTCCGACTCGCCCCCGTTTAACCGTGTCACTTAACGCCGACGATTATGTGCAACTTGCTGAAAAATACGGCCTAAGTGCTGATGCCCAGCTTGAAATTAAACGTAGAGTACTCGAAGATCTCGTGCGCTTTGTCGCAAAGGACTAATAATTTCAGCGTTAATCCTGCACAAAAATCGGCGTCAAATGGCCTGACTGGACTAACTCGGGCGATTTATCACAAAGTTAATTTACTCATAGCGTAAACTCTTTTACCTTAAACATTCGCCTTAAAACACAGGGATCATGTTAGGCATGACAGATAAAACCTCTTGGTCACTCCGCGCCGTTGGTAATCCCTCACCCATCGAAGTTGCAATGATGCTGCTATCGCTGCTATCGGTGATCATAGTGCTAGTGATGACCTTTGGCCGTCTCGATACAGAAACCTATCGATTACTCTTTTTCATCGATACCACGATTTGCATGATTTTTATGGTCAACTTTTTTGCTGGCCTATTACGCTCGCGGAATAAACTCTTTTACCTACGCCATCATTGGATCGATTTCATCGCCAGTATTCCTGCTATTGAGGCGCTACGCATTGCTCGGGTCTTCCAAATCCTACGGGTGATCCGTTTAATCCGTATGAGCCGCTCCTTCCTTATCCCACTGATAAAACAACGTAAACAAGCCACCCTTGCCAGTTTGCTGGTGGCGATGGTGACCATTTTAACCTTCGCTTCAATTATTATTTTGATTGTCGAAAGCGGCACTGAAGGCGCCAATATCCAAACCGCCGAGCAGGCTATTTGGTGGGCATTAGTGACCATTTCGACCGTAGGTTACGGCGACTTTTATCCCGTCAGCACCGCGGGGCATATTGTGGGTGGCATAGTGATCGTAAGTGGTGTGAGTTTTTTCGGGGTAATTTCGGGGTATATGGCTTCTGTGTTTGTTGCACCAGATGAAAGCGAACGACAGGAGCGCCAAGATGCCCATAAGGCAGAAATCAAGTCAGAACTTGAACTAGCGCTTGCTAGAATGGAAGAAACCCAGCGGCAAATGGAGCAAAATCAGGCACAGATGCTGGCCAAAATTGCTGAGTTAAAACAAGCTTTAGAAGCCCAAAAAAATTAGGAAGGCACTGCCTTCCTAAGCTTCGTTCAATATGGCGATTCCAACAGGCCGTTTACCAATAGGTCGTTTGCTCAATCGCGTTTTGTCTCGATGCCTCCATCGCAAAAAGTAAGCTTTGCTGCTTGTCCTCAAGCCAATCGGTTAAATCGACACCAAGCGATTTGGCCGCAAGTGTTAATTGTCGATAACAGGCTAAGGTTCTAATCCCTAACACTAAATCCTGCCATGGCGCCCTAAAGGCATCACGGGATTTTGCCTCATATAAAAGCCCATACGCTTGCCCTATTTGAATACTCTCATCCAGCAACGCGGCACACTGCAAATAATCCTCGGCGGTCATTGTTTTATCGCTAGGCATGGCAGCTAAAATCGCCTGCCATGAGGCTTCCTGAGCATGATCAGCATGGTGGGATAATCCAAGCTCTGCGGGCAGTTCGATATTCCCCGCGCTGAGTGCCAATAGGATCTCGACAATCGCTAACTGCAATTGACCGTATTCAACTCTTTGCCAGAGTAAATTTAACCGCCCAGAGATATCCATGGCTTCAAATTGCAGCTGTAGTTGTTGCATCAAAGCTTGACGGGCGTCGTGCCGAGTTAATAAGCCTTTTTGACTACCGAGCAAGGCTGCTAAGGCCTGTGCCTCTTCAATAAACGTTAGTTGTGATTCAATAAGATTAAATTGCTGCATCAAAGTAGCATTAGCGAGACCAAACTGGCTCAGAGTCATCCGCAATAAACGAATACAAGCACGCATCCGCCACCAAAGGGCTATCTGAGCTTCGTTATCTTGTTCATCAGCTATCATCGCCTCAAGCAACTGCCAACGTTCAAGTGCCGTTTCAAGTAACACTTGGCAGGTCGCCGTTAAATCCTGTTGATGGGGTTGATGTAGATTCAAATCTTCAGGCACAGGCAGAGGCAAAAACTCCAGCGCACTTAAGGCTAACGGCTTAGATTGCCCCGCGAGTCGATAGCCCCGCTGCGCCTTACTGGCTTTGCCTAAACGCACTGGAACAGTATCAGCCACTTCCGTTGCCAATACTAATAGTGCATTAGCATCTCCACTTAACAGCTCAAATTCCAGTTCACAGAGCGCCTCGTGCTTGCCATTGGCGGTAATTTCGCCAGTATCTAAGGCGACCTCCACTAGGCTATTTCCCACAGTTACATGCCAAGCTCGGCGATAAAAATCAGTATGGAACACGCAACCAAGCTCAGTTTGTACAGCGGTTAGATTAGCATTTAAGGGCCAAATGTTTGCCGGAAACAGGCTTAAATCAGGGCTATCAGCTTGAATAGTGACATTATATTCGGGGCGTGAATGGATCCCTCCAATCACTTGCCCTGCTGTTTTGATGGTTTGTTCTTTGTGTCCATCATAGCCACGAACCCGCAATCCCATATCCCATTGACGCAATTGCAATGTGGGTGTGTCAAAGTAACCGTTGGTTAAACGACGTGTGCCTTGCGGAGCAGCATTTTCTAAGCTATCTAGCTTATTTATCAGGGTTTCTAGAAATTTAGGTAGGAAAAACAGTTTTAATTCAATCTCAGCATTCATTACTGCACCGCTCATTTTGTCATCAAATATTCATTCACGCGTCATTTTTAGTTCATAATGTCACAAATGTGTCATAAAAATCCCGTAGGATTTGGTTTTGAAGTTGGTATATAACCCGTTAGAATAAAGCTGTGATTTTTTCTCAAAAAACACAGTTTCAATACGCGGACGCATAGGGTAACATGCGCCCGCTTTTTCCAATCATGGAACAATCTAAATAGGTAAACGGCAATGCCAGTAAACTCTATTTTGGGCGTGTTTGCAAAATCGCCAATTAAGCCTCTTCAAGAGCACATGGACAAAGTCTACGATTGCGCATCGTTACTGGTCCCCTTTTTCGAAGCCACCATCACAGGTAACTGGGATGCTGCAGTTCAACTACGTAAACAAATTAGTTTAGCGGAAAAGCAAGGGGACTCACTCAAACGTGAAATTCGCCTCACTCTGCCAAGCGGTTTGTTTATGCCTGTTGAGCGTACAGATCTATTGGAACTACTGACACAACAAGACAAAATCGCTAACAAAGCAAAAGATATCTCTGGTCGTGTAATCGGCCGTCAATTGCTTATCCCTCAGGTCATGCAAGTCCCCTTTATCGCATACTTACAACGTTGTATCGACGCTGTTGGTCTTGCAAAAGAAGTCATTAACGAACTCGAAGATTTGCTCGAAGCAGGTTTCCGTGGTCGTGAAGTCGACTTAGTGGCCAAAATGATCAACGAACTCGATATCATCGAAGAAGATACTGACGATTTACAAATTCAACTTCGTCGTCAATTATTCGCATTGGAATCAGAATTGAATCCTGTCGATGTGATGTTCCTCTATAAAACGATTGAATGGGTCGGCGGTCTTGCAGATCTGGCCGAACGCGTCGGTTCGCGTCTTGAGCTTATGCTTGCTCGCGTTTAATAAATAAGGTTATCAAGGTATCAATATGGTTGATGCAGGTATGGAGGTGGCTAACGTATTAGCCACTAATGGGCCGTGGCTTATTGCCATTGCGGCTGCGTTTGGTTTTCTAATGGCGTGGGGCATTGGTGCAAACGATGTGGCCAATGCGATGGGAACCTCTGTTGGTTCTAACGCTATTACGATTAAACAAGCGATTATTATCGCTATGATCTTCGAATTTGCAGGTGCTTTTTTGGCCGGCGGCGAAGTGACCAGTACAATCCGTAACGGTATTATTGATTCAAGTTATTTTACCCAAACCCCTGAATTGCTGGTATATGGCATGATTGGCTCATTGTTAGCTGCGGGGATTTGGTTAGTCGTGGCATCGGCATTAGGCTGGCCAGTATCAACGACTCACTCAATTGTAGGCGCGATTATCGGCTTCGCGGCTGTAGGCGTTGGCACTGAGTCTGTCGCTTGGGAAAAAGTAGGCGGTATTGTTGGTTCTTGGGTCATTACACCAGCAATCTCTGGCTTTATGGCGTTCATTCTGTTCCAAAGCACTCAAAAACTGATTTTCAACACCGATAACCCACTTGCTAATGCTAAACGTTATGTACCTTTCTACATGGCGTTCGCAGGCTTTATGATGTCATTAGTCACGATCCTCAAAGGGTTGTCACACGTTGGCATTCATTTAAAAGGTGCCGAAGCTTATATCCTGGCGGGCGTAATAGCATTGGTCGTTGGTATCATAGGTAAAGTGTTTATTTCTCGTCTAAAAATGGATGAGAAAGCAAGCCACAAAACCATGTACGCTAACGTCGAAAAAGTGTTTGCGATCCTGATGGTTTTAACCGCTTGTTGTATGGCATTCGCCCACGGTTCAAACGATGTTGCAAATGCGATTGGTCCTTTAGCTGCGGTGGTATCTGTAGTTAATAGTGGTGGCCAAATTGCATCTAAATCACCGTTAGTATGGTGGATCCTACCTTTAGGTGCTGTCGGTATCGTTATGGGTCTGGCGATTTTCGGTCAGCGCGTAATGCAAACCATTGGTAAAAATATTACTCACTTAACCCCAAGTCGCGGTTTTGCTGCCGAATTAGCCGCAGCCTCTACTGTAGTGATTGCTTCTGGTACTGGTTTACCTATCTCTACCACACAAACGTTAGTCGGTGCGGTATTAGGTGTGGGTATGGCCCGTGGTATTGCGGCAATTAATATTGGTGTGGTGCGTAACATTGTTGTGTCTTGGGTGGTTACTTTACCTGCGGGTGCAGGTCTATCGATCATCTTCTTCTATATGATTAAAGGCATCTTTAACTAAGAAGCACATGACGACTATGGCAAGCTCGCCGTAGAAATGTACTAAACACAGAGGAATTGCTAGCATGGATGCGGCAAAGTTGAGGGAAGTCTATGACTTCCCTCTTGCATTGCAGGCCTCAAATCCCTAGCATGTGGTCACTATTTCGTTGATGAGAATACAAAAGTGTTAAGAATGCTGACTCTGGTGGGAATGATGTTACTCTCCCCTAACCTGCTGGCCGAAGGCCAACCCCGCTATATCTCGGATAACGTGTTTCTTTATATTCTCAACGGCCCTGGTACTGATTATCGTATTTTGGGTTCGATTGAAGCGGGACAACCCGTTACGTTACTTGGCGAAACTCAGGGTGATTATTCAAAAATAATCGACCATAAAGGTCGTGAAGGTTGGGTGCCAACCAACTTAATCAGTTCAACGCCTAGTTTTCGTGAGCAAGTTTCAACACTCACTAATGAGTTAAACGAAACCAAAGCCAAGCTTGCAGAAGTCTTAAGTTCGACGAATAACCATTCCGATGAAGTGGATGAACTCAAAGCCAAGCTAAGCGAAGCCGAAGCTATGCTGAACAAAACCACTCAAGAGCGTGATAACCTCAAAGTAGCGGTTGATCGTAGCGCCCAAGAGGCACAATTTGCCCTATGGCGTGAGGGTGGACTGATTGCCGCCGCCGGTTTAGTGGTTGGGGTAATTTTGGTATATCTGCCAAGACCACAACGCCGCAACAAGAAGCGTTGGATGTAAATTTTTACGCAAATAATCTGAAAGTCAAAGCTAAAGCCAGTGTTTTCAAACACTGGCTTTTTGTCAATCAAGCGTTACAACTAACGCTTAACAAGCCAATCAAACAATCCTCACATTCTTTCACGCTATAGTGTTGTCCGTCACATTTTGGTTGTATAATCTGCGCGCGCAAAGCTTCATATTGTATACAAAATATCAAATGCGTTTCGCGCCCCCCATTTTTGTTTCAACAATAGAGCCGAAAACAACTGGCCAAGATGGAAGCGATTACTATGTTCAAAGCGAGTGAAGTGCTGGCAGGCCGCTACGATTCTGCCAATCTCGACGAACTGTTCAAAGCCGTCACCGACAACTACATTGTCGATGAAGAACAATACTTGTCAGAGCTAATCAAACTAGTACCCTCCAGTGATGAAGCCATCGAGCGCGTCACTCGTCGTGCCCACGAACTGGTAAACAAAGTTCGTCAATTTGAGAAAAAAGGCTTAATGGTTGGCATCGATGCCTTCCTGCAGCAATACAGCTTAGAAACACAGGAAGGCATCATCCTGATGTGTTTAGCCGAAGCCCTGCTGCGTATTCCCGATGCGGCCACCGCCGACGCCTTGATTGAAGATAAACTTTCAGGCGCAAAATGGGATGAACACTTAAGCAAAAGCGATTCGGTGCTCGTTAATGCCTCCACTTGGGGCCTAATGCTCACGGGTAAAATTGTTAGCTTAGATAAAAAAATCGATGGTAGCCCAAGTAGCCTATTAGGCCGTTTAGTCAATCGTTTAGGTGAGCCTGTGATCCGCCAAGCCATGATGGCAGCGATGAAGATTATGGGTAAGCAGTTCGTTCTCGGCCGCACCATGAAAGAAGCGCTCAAGAACAGCGAAGACAAGCGTAAATTAGGTTACACCCACTCCTACGATATGCTGGGAGAAGCCGCGCTAACGCGTAAAGATGCCGAAAAATACTTTAACGATTATGCCAATGCGATTACCGAGTTAGGCGCGCAAAGCTATAACGAAAGTGAATCACCACGCCCAACCATTTCTATCAAGCTGTCGGCATTGCACCCACGTTACGAAGTCGCTAACGAAGACCGTGTATTGACCGAGCTATACGACACCGTTATTCGCCTGATTAAACTCGCGCGCGGATTAAATATCGGCATTTCTATCGACGCCGAAGAAGTTGACCGTCTTGAGCTGTCATTAAAACTGTTCCAAAAACTGTTTAATTCTGACGCCACTAAGGGTTGGGGCTTACTAGGTATCGTGGTGCAAGCTTACTCTAAGCGCGCCCTGCCAGTGCTGGTATGGTTAACCCGCCTAGCGAAAGAGCAAGGCGACGAAATTCCCGTTCGCTTAGTGAAAGGCGCCTACTGGGATAGCGAGCTGAAATGGGCACAACAAGCTGGCGAAGCTGCTTACCCACTCTACACCCGCAAAGCCGGTACCGACGTATCTTACTTAGCCTGTGCGCGTTACCTGTTATCCGACGCCACCCGCGGCGCGATTTACCCACAATTTGCCAGCCACAACGCGCAAACAGTGGCGGCCATTTCCGATATGGCGGGCGATCGTAACCACGAATTCCAACGTCTACACGGTATGGGACAAGAGCTGTACGACACGATTCTGTCGGAAGCGGGCGCGAAAGCGGTACGTATCTATGCCCCAATCGGTGCCCATAAGGATCTGCTGCCCTACCTAGTGCGTCGCCTGCTGGAAAACGGTGCGAACACCTCGTTCGTACACAAGCTGGTCGATCCGAAAACCCCTATCGAGTCTTTAGTGGTTCACCCACTGAAAACCCTGACAGGCTACAAAACCCTGGCTAACAACAAAATCGTTTTACCTACCGACATCTTCGGTAGCGATCGCAAAAATTCCAAGGGACTCAATATGAACATCATTTCAGAAGCAGAGCCATTCTTCGCGGCCTTAGACAAATTCAAATCGACGCAGTGGCAAGCGGGCCCTCTGGTTAATGGTCAAACCTTAACTGGCGAGCACAAAACCGTGGTTAGCCCATTCGATACCACTCAAACCGTGGGCCAAGTGGCCTTTGCCGACAAAGCGGCTATCGAACAAGCCGTGTCTTCTGCTCATGCAGCTTTCGCCTCTTGGACCCGTACGCCTGTTGAAGTGCGCGCCTCGGCACTGCAAAAGCTTGCGGATCTGTTAGAAGAAAACCGCGAAGAACTGATTGCCCTGTGTACCCGTGAAGCGGGCAAGAGCATACAAGACGGTATTGACGAAGTGCGTGAAGCCGTAGACTTCTGCCGCTACTACGCGGTGCAAGCTAAAAAGCTGATGTCAAAACCTGAACTGCTCCCAGGCCCAACAGGAGAGCTCAACGAACTCTTCCTCCAAGGTCGCGGTGTGTTCGTCTGTATTAGCCCATGGAACTTCCCATTAGCGATCTTCTTAGGCCAAGTATCGGCGGCCCTCGCTGCGGGTAACACTGTGGTCGCAAAACCCGCTGAACAGACGTCTATCATTGGTTACCGCGCAGTGCAGTTAGCACACCAAGCGGGTATTCCAACGGACGTGCTGCAATATCTACCAGGCACTGGCGCTACCGTAGGTAACGCACTGACGGCTGATGAGCGCATCGGTGGCGTATGCTTTACCGGTTCAACGGGCACAGCCAAACTCATTAACCGCACACTGGCAAACCGTGAAGGCGCAATCATTCCGTTAATCGCCGAAACTGGTGGTCAAAACGCAATGGTGGTTGACTCTACTTCTCAGCCAGAACAAGTGGTTAACGATGTAGTGTCTTCATCCTTCACCAGTGCGGGTCAACGCTGCTCGGCGCTGCGTGTACTCTTCCTACAGGAAGATATTGCAGACCGCGTTATCGATGTTCTGCAAGGTGCGATGGATGAGTTAGTGATTGGCAACCCAAGTTCAGTGAAAACCGACGTAGGCCCAGTTATCGATGCGACCGCGAAGGCTAACCTTGACGCCCATATCGACCACATCAAGCAAGTCGGTAAGCTTATCAAGCAAATGTCTCTGCCAGCGGGCACTGAGAATGGTCACTTTGTAGCGCCAACTGCCGTTGAAATCGACTCAATCAAAGTGCTTGAAAAAGAACACTTTGGTCCAATCCTGCATGTGATCCGCTACAAGGCCGCTGAACTTGCCCATGTAATCGATGAAATCAACAGCACAGGTTTTGGCTTAACTTTAGGTATCCACAGCCGTAACGAAGGCCATGCCCTCGAAGTCGCTGATAAAGTGAACGTAGGTAACGTGTACATCAACCGTAACCAAATCGGCGCAGTCGTTGGCGTTCAGCCTTTCGGCGGTCAAGGTCTGTCGGGCACAGGTCCAAAAGCCGGTGGTCCACACTACTTAACTCGCTTTGTGACTGAAAAGACCCGCACTAATAACATCACCGCTATCGGCGGTAACGCGACCCTGTTGTCACTGGGTGATAGTGAAGAATAAGCTCTCTCACCTGTGAGAGTTGAACAAAAGCCAGACGGAGTCTGGCTTTTTTATTGGCTAATGAATGCTTATACCTTAAATTCAATTCGAGAAATGAGCACAGAAATCAGCGGCACCCTGAACTTTTCTGCCGTTACACTTTCAGTCGTGGCTTCTTTTTTCATCCTCTGAGACTTTCTCTGTCTCAATTCAGGCCAGTAGTTTTGGTAATGGTTCGTGGAGCCAATAGGCGGCATCATGGTTTCTAGCTATCGTATTCCCTCATTGCCTGCCGCAGGCCCTTGCACTGTTACACCAGTGACACGCCGTGAATACGTCCCTGTAGGCTCTACTAAAACATCCATGTTTTAGAAGGTCACTGGCGCAACAATGCTTGATTTGGTGCAACCATTGATAGTCGAGTAATGCCTGTCCTGACCTCATCTTCAATTTTGTCTTTTCGTTGCAAAATTTAACAATGGGTGTCTCGATAAATCGTTTCTATAATTACACGCAAAAACTACTTATGTTACTTTCGAATACAATTTGCTTACTTGCTCTATTTATAGTTTTTATTCTACAGTTGCGTAACCCAGTTACTCCAATAAGATTACTAAAATTGTGTTCAAAAACTTCGACAGAAACTAACTGTTCACCTTCAATTAGTTCATCACAAACATTGAATAAATCCAAGATAAGTAAACCACTATCGCGCCGGTAGTCTTTTGCCTCAAAAATTACTCTACTCGATTTAGTAAAAGCTTTGACCATTAAGTAGTCGGAATTACTACTCATATTGTTCACAACATGCAAGCTTGCTACTGGATTATTTATACAAGAGTATATATGTTCATCTGCGTTCAGTAGCATCAAGTCATTTAACTGTACAATAATATTGTGATTTTCGCACTCTACCCCTTTGATTTCACTTTCAAAAGCATTGTGTGATATATAAGCTAACCATGGCGTCAATGGCATAAAGTAAAATGGACTTTCGAGCTGTTCGCCTATGTACGTTTTTAGCTGTTGCGGGTAGAAGAACTTTGTAATATCTTCTCGGTTATAAAAACTCCGTATAACTGGCTTATCAGAGGTTAAGAAAGGGATTCGAGTGCTATTAATAATAATCACCGCACATTTATGTAATCGAGTTATAGCCTTTGTATTAGCTAAATATAAAAGCCGTTTTAATGAAATTTCACCGTAAAGAGTTCTATTAAGCTCCCCTCCTTCAAACATATCAGCCCACTCTGATACTTTATCCCATGATTTTTGGTATGTTTTTACTGAGCTTTTCGTTCTAAAAAACTGAACAGCTACAAACAATGAAAGAATCGAAAATATTTCATTAGAAAATTCTCCGTCGAGTAGCTTCTTTACTGCTTGAGCATAATGGCTCTCAATTACAGCAAGATAATTTTCGATAATAGGGCTTTCAGGGTTATCAGACTCTAAATTGTAAAACCTCGTCTCTGTAAAGAGACTATGCCCTAATCCTCTCATTTTCCAAGGTTTATCAAGGTCAGATGAATTAACGAACACACCAGCTTCAAACTCTTCTCTATCTTTTGATATAGAATCATCAATAAAGTGCTTAAGATAGGCTCTTGGTACGATATGTTGATTTTTTTTGTTAGCCACATTTAACCAAATGGTGTAAGTGAATTTATTCAGATACATTGACAGGTGTAGACATAAGAGGCAAACACTAATGAGTGTAGTGATGTGACATGGGATGGATAGTGTAGTGGTCAAGTAAAATTGGCCACGGTTTTAGAGTCATTCCAATATAAACGTTCTGACTCATTTGGCCTTAACCCACCATTATATTGATGAGGTCTGGTCTTGCTGTAATATCCAGTGATGTAGTTTGTGATCTATTTATGTGCTTCTATAAAATTCCCATAACCACTTGCGGGTATCCATTCAGATTTCAAACTTCTAAAGAAACGCTCCGTTGGTGCATTATCCCAACAATTTCCACGACTCATGCTTTGCTCAATCTGAAGATGCCATATTAATTGTCTGAATTTCAAGCTCGTGTAATGTGAGCCTTGATTAAAAAGACAGGACAGGCGCAGATCTTTGGAGATTAATAGCTCGCACAGTTGCTACAGAAGTTCACCATCCCCTCGGAGTTGCCGCAGGGCATTTGCGTTCGTTGCGTGCGTGAGCGAGGCATGGTCGTTCACGTGCATCCATGCACTTCACGACATTCAGGCATCCTGCCTATCAGATGCCGAGATAGCGTCAGTCGAATCAGGGACGAGCGTCTGACGCGATAGCATAAAAACGCTTAATGCCCAAAGGGTTTTCAACTCAGCTAGGGGCGTCTTGGAGCATCCAAGGAGGATAGGACGAGCATTCCTCCTTGGTCGACTCTTGATTAAAAATCAGGGGGTGAAGCCCCATGACGTTGATTCACCTCGGCCGTTAGGCCATGATTCAAGATTCGTGACACAACCCCAACACATTTTTCTCACTCACTTACCTGACAAGAATTTCCTCAAAACTGAGTCTCACTAAGCAAGAGGTTTCAAAGCCAATGTGAGCGGCTTCAAATTGTGAATAGGCGAGATTTGAAAGCGATATGAGGGGATTGCGCCTAAGAGATAAAAACCTTCATAATCGCCGTTCAATCAACTGATTTTTTACTTTCTCAACGTCACTTTCTCAAGGCAACTATGACATTCTCGCTATTAGATATTTCTGCATTGACGTGGTTTATCGTTTCTTGGGCTGGCTATACCGCTTTTGCCCGACGTAAGGCGAAGGATACCGACTGTATTGCCCGTGGCCTGCATAAGCACAGGATCTACTGGATGCTCGAACTGATGACTCGAGGCGTGCGGGTAGGCGATGCGGCGTTATTAGCGAACCTTGAACGCAATATTGCCTTTTTTGCCTCGACCACGCTATTCGTGCTCGCAGGGGTACTAACCCTATTTGCGCAGGTTGAACGCCTTGAGGCCGTGATTGCCACTATTCCCTATGCGACGCCACCAAATCATTCATTGGTACAAGTTAAATTAGCGTTATTAGTGGTCATTTTTGTGATGGCGTTTTTCCAATTTACCTGGTCGATGCGCCAATACGGCTTTGTGAACGTGATGATAGGCGCAGGCCCAATGGATAGCGAAGGCGCCAACGACAACCTCAAAGCCTACGCGCGGCAAATGGCAACGGTGCAAGACCAAGCCGCCCACTCCTATAACTATGGCCTGCGGGCTTACTACTTTTCGATGGCCGTGCTCTGCTGGTTCGTGCACCCTATCCTATTTATTTTGGCTAGCCTGTTTGTGGTGGTCACCCTCTATCGCCGCGAATTTAAATCCCGTGCTGTTATGGCCATTACCGCTGCGAAGGCACATTTAGGAACCGAATACCAAGCGCGAGAAACTCAGCGTCAATCCAAGTAGTCGTCATTTAGCCTGAGACTGCGCCAGTAAAGCGCAGTCTAATTCTTGTTCTATACTCATTGGGTTAATCACCAATCAATAATGGGAGTGAACCATGAGTGATAATCTGTTAACAGTGGATGAAGTGTGCAAGTTGCTGGATAAGAGCCCTGCGACGATTAAACGCTATGCGCGGGAAAACCTGCTCAGCAGCGTGAAAGACGGTGAAGAATTGCGATTCCCCGAAGAAGAGGTCAAACGTTACTTAGCCTTTTCGCAGCGCTTAGGAAGATAAGCCGCCGCGCCTTTGTCGATTCATCCCCAAATGGACTTGGGATGCCTCGCTTATCCTTGTATAGCCATCTGTAACTGTTTGTAAGATAAGAATTCTCGCTGTGATTCCTCTAGCCCAAGTTCTGCGGCTAAGGCGAGGAGCTGCGCTTCATAGATGGGCAACTTAGCTTCATCATTAGTCATGATTGCAAGCTCGGCAAAGTCTCCTAAACCTTCGAGCCAATCAAGCGTTAAATGAAATTCCCCGAGAAAATACACGCTGCGGCGTTTTTTAATCTCAAGCACACATTGATAGCCTAAAGTCCGTAGCATACTTTTGGCCTTGTTGGCATCCGTGATATTGACCGCCTCACAACGGTCTTTCTCGGGTCCTTTCACAATCCACAGCATGATGCCAGAGGGCTGCATCTCACGAATACACAGGCTTTTATGCTCCGCCGCTAACGACACTGAGGGCGAATCAAAATAGCAGTCATGCTCAAGATTATCCTCGAGCATCACCTCGGGGGATTTGGTGCTTAGGCGTGCCCAAAAGGCTTCACGGTCTGTAAGCCGATACTTAAGCTCAACCTCAAACTTGCCGTTAAAATGAGCGTTAATTTGCGGCGCAAGCTGTGCAGGCATAAAATTATTCATCAACTATCTCCATGATTACAACCTAGTTCAACCTAATCGACGATAAAGAGCCTGGTACGCCGCACATTCCTTGAGCAGACTTTGATGATTTCCTGAAGCAACGATTTTACCCTCAGCCATAAGGTGAATTTGGTCCATCTTGGCCATCGCCGTTAAACGATGGCTAATCATGAACAGAGTTTTATCCTTTGCAAATTCAAGTAGTAAACTTAGAATTTCCCGCTCGGTGCGCTTATCTAAGCCCTCGGTTGGCTCATCTAACAGTAACAAAGGCGCATCACGCAGCAATGCCCTTGCCACGCCAATTCGGCGCTGCTCACCGCCCGATAACTGCCGGCCGCCCTCGCCAATCCACATATCGAGAGGCTTGTCGCCTTTAAGTAATTCGCCTAAACCAACCTGTTGTAATACTTGGATAAAACGCTCGTCATTGGCGGTACGCTTTTGCCCTTCTGGCACAGGCAAGGCAATGGCAAGGTTCTCCCGCAGCGTGCCCGCGTACAGGTAAATCCGCTGGCTCACGACTGTCATCGCCGATCTTAATGCGCCCTCGCTATAGTCACTCAATTGATGACCATCAAGGTAAATCTGACCGCTTTGCGCCTGCCACTCTCGGGTAATTAAGGACAATAAACTGGATTTACCGCAGCCAGTGGAGCCCAATAGCGCCACCTTTTGGCCCGGCTTTATCTCGAGGGATAAGCCCTGAAGCACGTGCTGGCTTTCGCTATAACTAAATTGGATATCGCGGATCAGCAATCCACCAGAGGTCGCCTTAAGATCTGTATCTGTACTAAAACGAATATCGCTTTCTTGCTCGGTGATTTCGTTAATACGCGTTGCCGCCAGCACACAACCGGACAAATGTTGGAAGGCGCCCGCAATCGGCATCATCATTTCCACACAGGCCATAGTGGCAAACACCATCAAGGCGAACATCGGGCCGGGAGGCACGGCATCGCCCACGCCATTGGCGGCTAAAAATAGCATCATGATGAGTGCCGAGCCCGTCGCCAGGATCAGCATGGCTTGGCTTAAGGCGGTGATATTCGCCATCGCCCCTTGGCTAGCAAATAACGCCTGCTCAGCCTCGTCGAGCTTGTGTCTGTATCTGGCGTTTGCACCAAATAAACTCAGCTCCGCTTGGCCTTGTAATATATCGAGTAACTGCACTCGATATTGGCGTTTAGTCTCCAGCATATTGCGGCTAGGCGCATGCCCGAGACGATAAAACAACAGTGGTAGCAGCAGCCAAATCACCACTAAAAACAGGCACAAACTTAAGGCCAGCTTGGCATCAAACCATGCGAGGAACAGATACAAAAATGCCGTCATCAGCAAGGAAGCCGCCATCGGCGTCAGTAGTCTTAAATACAGATGGTCGAGCGTATCTATATCCGCCACGAGACGATTGAGCATATCCGCGCGGCGCAATCCTTGTAGATTTTTAGCGCTGAGCGGGAAGAGTTTTCGCCACGCCCACACCCGTAGTTCGGTTAATAATTTAAAGGTTGCCTCATGGGTTGCTAAGCGCTCACCGTAACGACTGGCCGTTCGCGCGATAGAAAGGAAACGCACGCCCCCCGCGGGAGTAAAAAAGTTAAAGGATTGGGAGCCGATAATAGTTAATCCCGCCACCGCCGTCGCCGATAAAAACCAACCCGACAACGACAATAAGCCAATCCCCGCCATCAAAGTGGTAAGGGTGAGCACTAGCCCAATAACCATCATTAACCATTGATGGGAGAACAATCGAATGAAGGGAAGGAGTATTCTCATTGTGCACCTCCCTCTGTTGTCCCTAACGCAATATCGACGCGAGTATCAGGCATTGGTGTATCCAGCTCAATATCGGCTACCGACTCGGTATTTTCATGCAACATGGTTTGGAATAAACCCGCCTGCATAGAAAGAGTCGCAAAGTCGCCTCGCTGGACAATCAATCCCTTATCTAAGACTAAGATCGACTGCATCCGATCGAGCTGATCTAATCGATGGGTCACCATAATGCACATCTTGCCCGCCATCGCACGGTTCAAGGTGAGCGTTAATAGTTGCTCGCTAACACTGTCTAAACTCGCGGAGGGTTCATCAAGGATAAACACCTGCGACGCCTGTGCTAGCGCCCGCGCCAGAGCTATACGTTGTGCCTGCCCAACCGATAGGGTTGATGATTGTTCACCGATAGCTGTCGCTAAACCAAGGGGTTGCATGCGCACAAATTCATGGATATTGGCTTGCTCTAACAAGTGCCACACCTGCTCGTCTGTAATATTAGGATTGGCTAGGGCTACGTTTTCCCGCACTGTGCCATGGAATAACTGTGGCTCTTGTCCAAGCCACGCTAATTGGCGCCGCCAGTAGGCAAAATCAATGCTGGAGAGCTCAACACCATTAATCAGTAACTTGCCTTCATAGGGTAAAAATCCTAATAGCGCGTTGAGTAAACTGGTTTTGCCTGCACCACTTGGGCCAACTAAGGCTAAATGTTCCCCCTGTTTCAATTCAAAACTAATGGGCCCTAATAAGCGGCTGCCATCAACGCTAAAGACCTCAAGTTCTTCAGCTATCAGGCTTTCAATCTTCTCAAGTCTGGTATCACCAACGACTGAGTCTGTTGGCTGAGGCTCGGGATGCTCAAGCAGAGTCATTAAAGCCTGCGCGGCACCAATCGCCTGCGCTTTGGCATGGTAGTGAGTGCCCATATCCCTTAACGGCTGATAAAACTCAGGCGCTAAAATGAGGATAAACAAACCGACAAACAGGCTAAAAGGTAAACCTTCATTCGTATTAGGCCCAATTTGAGCGTGCGCGCCATAGTAGCCAAAATCGAGGTGACCTAAGTAACTAAAACCAAAGTAAACCGCTAATACAGCAATCGACACCGCCGCAAAAAACTCCAGTACCGCCGAGCTTAAAAAAGCCATGCGCAGCACCGACATGGTTCGGCTGCGAAACTCCTCCGATGCCTTTTCAATCACCTTCAGCTCAGCATCGCCTCGATTGAATAGCTTTAAGGTCGCAAGCCCTTTTAATCTATCCATAAAGTGGCCACTTAATCTGGCTAAAGCATTGAAGTTTTTACGATTGGCATCAGCAGCGCCCATACCGACAAGGATCATAAACAGCGGGATAAGGGGCGCGGTTAACAGCAAAATCAGCCCCGCCGCCCAGTTGATGGGAAACACGGCGATGAGGATCAATAAGGGGATCACGCCAGCAAGCGTCATTTGCGGTAAATAACGAGCATAAAAATCTTGTAAATCTTCAACTTGCTCTAACACTATGCTTGCCCAACTGCCAGCGGGTTTGCCTTTAATAAACGCAGGGCCGAGCCGAGTTAATTTATCCATTACCACACTGCGGATCTGTTGGCGTAAACGCCTACCCGCTTCAAAACTGGCACGCTCGCGGCCATAGGCAAGTATTGCTCGCAATAACATTAAGCCAATCAAGGCCATAAAATGCGGCAGATAATCACTCGCGCTGATAACAGTCTGAGCGCTATCGGCGCCGAATCCGAGCAATCCATTACCAATAATCACACCATCGAGGAGAGTAGCAATTAAATAAGCCTGCACGATCAATGCAATAGCACTTAATATTCCACACCAGACCGAAAGTTTAAGAAACCAGCCACAGGCCTTTTTTTGCGACTTGAGCCAAACAAGAAGGGACTTTTCTAACGACTTATCCATGGTGCTCCAACAAAACCAACACTGCAGTAAATTGTAGAAATCGATCTAACGCTTACCAATCAATGCCAAGGACTTGCAATAAGCGAAAAGCTTCGATAGGGACGCAGTATCGCAGGCATCCCCAACAGATGAAACCTTGGACGTATCTTTTGCTAAAAGATTCACGAAAATGCGATGATGATCAATAAATTCAGATTTAGCTCACACAGATAAATACTTCACGCCTATAAACACTTATCTAGAACCACGTATTCGCACTCTCACATATCATCAAACTTAAAAATCTTTGTTGATTAGGGATAACCCTATTTAACGAGGATAAAGACTAAAATATTAGCTAACTGGTCATTAGCGAAATTGTTGGATAAGATAGGAATAATTTTCAAGGAGTTAGATAGCAATGACAAACAAACATTCCGGTTTCACGTTAATAGAACTTGTTGTTGTGATTATTATTTTGGGCATTTTGGCTGTAGTGGCTGCCCCCAAATTTGTTAATTTACAGTCTGATGCGTACAAAAGTCAGTTGTCGGGTGCATTGGCATCAATGAAGTCTGCGGTCACCTTATTCAAGGCAAAATCAGAAATCGCCAACACAGGTACGACTAATCGTGTGGTTTTTGATGGTATTAGGGGCGAGAATTACCAACCTTGGGCCGCAAGCAGTAGTGGCACAGCACCTAGTGCGGGCTACACAACACCACCTGAAATTTTTAATGCCGCAGGCTTAAGCGTGAATGATTGGTCCTACCGTATTTATACATCCAACGGCACCTATCAAGTCATTGCAACCCCAAAGCAAAAGTTAAATCTCGCGACTCCGACTCAAGCCGAGGTATCAGCAACTAATTGTTATATAGACTATAAATGGGAGACAACAGGTGTTCCGACCTATACTAAGGTTGACACAGGTTGCTAATCACTGAGGCTTGTTGACGTTTTCGGCGCAATCAAAACGTCAATAGTGCGCATGTAACCATATTTAGTGACCCTATTTCCGCGCTAAGGCTGAATACCACCGTATTTGACTAACACATGCCAAAGTAGCTTGAGTTCATGGGCTACTTGAGCACGATTACCTCGATCTCGCCAATGCTGGGGCGAATGGTATAAATCCCGCGCAGCAACCCCAATGGCATAAGCATCGACGCTGTCGTCAATCGCAATACGTTCGGCCAGAGATGGCATAGTGGGTCCACGGAAATCGCTAGGGATCTGAGCCGTATGCAGGCTAAAACCATTATGGTATTGCAGCTCAATATCGTAACGGTCGCACAACTTAGTTAACGTTGCCCCGATTTCAGTTCCTTTAAAACTCGGATCAGCCACCAGCATGGCAATATCTTCATCGAGTGACACGTCACCGTGAATTTGCGCTTCGATATAATGATCAAGATTTGTCGACATCGGGCGTTCAAAGCGGGCAAGCAATGACGAATTAAGCTGATGCGCCAAATAATGGATCACATTTAGAGGCTTAAAGTCCGCTTTACCCAAGGCATAGTGGCGCTCAAAACTCTCGGTCAGCAGTGCCGCTAGCACATCATCAAAACAAGATAATGTCCCCTTTTCCTTAGGATTACGGTAAGAATCAAGGTAAGTAAAGGTCGAACGCGTGAGCAATTGTGAGTGGGTGAGCAGATAACAACTGCCAAAACGCGGGGCGGGGCCATCCTGCCACATGCCTAAATCTAAAGCGCCATACTTAGGGCGGGATTTGGTTCCTTTATACACATCGCCAAATAGCTGATTTTCCCAATGATCCCTTGGTCCTCCAAGCTCAGGTGATAACTGCCCATTGGAAATATGAGTCTCGAACTGACTACGGTATTGCCCGTCACGTAGAAGCCCTTCGGCGACTGTTAGACCTCGGCTGTCGATTCTGTCGGGATGGAAATGCAGTGCAACGCGGCCACACTGAAATAATTGCTTGAGTGCTAACTGCATCTCCTGCATGGGAATATTCGACATCTGCTGCACGTTTTTAATCACAGCCACGGCCTGCTCACTTCGCCCACGTGCAAGGCGTTCAATATGCTGTATTGCTGTCATAATCCACCCGCCATGAGGCGTTAATATTCCTGAGCAGAACTATCTTAAGAATGCAATGGTGCAGAATTCAACCTGCAAACGGAAAAACATCCCGCGAATCTTTACATATCCCGTTTATGAATATGTCTGGCCAACACTTTGGCAACCTATTGAGGAATCTTGTTAATTTTACCTCAAGTTGAACTACTTATAAGCAATCAAATTAACATAAACGTGATCTTTCGCTAAATACTGAACAAGATACTGATAGGTCGATAAATTAGCCACTAATGAAATAGGATTTTTATGCCTTTATACAACAAAATGCTTTCAGTCGTAGCACTGAGGCCCCTGTTAATGTAAGCTGCACGCCCGCCGTTCAGGCTATACCAAAGCAACGATGCGATGTTGCCACAAGAGATCCATTAATGAGTTTTTCCGCCTTAGGTTTATCCGCACCACTCCAAAAAGCCGTATCCGAACAGGGCTATGACACGCCATCTCCCATCCAAGTGCAAGCAATTCCAGCTGTACTAACGGGCAAAGACGTCATGGCTGCGGCCCAAACGGGAACAGGAAAAACCGCAGGTTTTACGCTGCCATTACTGGAATTACTCGCTAAAGGCCAAAAAGCCAAGTCAGGACAAACTCGCGCCTTAGTCTTAACTCCTACGAGGGAACTGGCGGCACAAGTTGGCGAAAGTGTTGAAACCTATGGTAAATATCTACCACTGCGTTCAGCTGTGGTCTTTGGTGGCGTGCCTATCAACCCGCAAATCAATAAATTACGTCATGGTGTTGATGTGTTAGTTGCCACACCAGGGCGACTATTAGATCTTGTGCAACAAAATGCGGTGAAGTTTAATCAACTTGAGATCTTAGTGCTCGACGAAGCGGATCGTATGTTGGATATGGGCTTTATCCGTGATATCAAAAAAATCCTTGCACTCTTACCCGCTAAGCGACAAAACCTGATGTTTTCAGCCACCTTCTCCGATGAGATCCGTGAGCTTGCAAAAGGGTTAGTCAATCATCCGGTTGAGATTTCCGTCACGCCGCGCAATGCCGCAGCAACGACGGTTAAACAATGGATTTGCCCCGTTGATAAAACGCAAAAATCAGCCCTGCTGATCCAACTCATCAAACAGGAAAACTGGCAGCAAGTGTTAGTGTTTTCGCGTACGAAACATGGCGCAAACCGACTCGCGAAGAGCCTTATCCAAGCCGACATTAGCGCTGCCGCGATCCACGGTAATAAAAGCCAAGGTGCGCGCACTAAAGCCCTCGCCGACTTTAAGAGCGGTGAAGTTCGCGTATTGGTTGCGACCGATATTGCCGCCCGCGGTTTAGATATCGATCAGTTACCGCAAGTTGTTAACTTTGATTTACCTAACGTGCCTGAAGATTATGTGCATCGCATTGGCCGTACCGGCCGTGCTGGCGCCACAGGCCAAGCCGTTTCATTAGTCAGCAGCGAAGAAATTAAACTGCTTAAAGATATTGAGCGATTAATTAACCGCGTGCTCGAGCGCCAAGAAGTTGCAGGTTTTGGCCCAGTGCATGCGCTGCCCGAAACAACGCTCACTCCCCAAGGCAAAAATCATAAAGTAAAAGCCGTGGCAAGCCAGCGTAAACACCGCAGTGCAGGAAAACCTGCCCCACGATCTGGTTCTGGCCGTGATGTGTCTCAAACATCAAGCGTTCGAGATGGCTGCCACGATAAGCACAGCACGCCATCACGCAACAGCAATGAACATCATAATACCGAGGCAGCAGTTGCACGCTCGCCAAAACCAAAGAGTAAGCATCCTCAGCGCGATGGCGGCACAACTAACAGTGCAACGGCGGGGAACAATGCAAAAGCGAAACCGCATTCAGGTGCACAGCAACGTAGCCATGCAGAACGAAGCGACAAATCAAACAATGATGGACGCCGCCAAGAGCAGCCCAAAGGCCGCAATCCACACAGTGTAAAACCGGCTTCGAATGAGCCGAAACAGCACTCACATCGCGCAGATAACCGCCCGAATCGTGTTAAGCCTTAATCGCGTTAACTAATTAATCGCCGTTAAGCTTCAGCCAGTTATCCAAAAATGCACAATAAAAATGCCCAGAGCCTAAGCGCTGGGCATTTTTATTTTACTAAACAAATTGATAGCGATAGTGCTAAATCCCTAGACTGTGCGCACCTTAAATTGCAGCATCGCTTCACGTAATGAATTTGCCTGTTGGGAGAGTGACTCACTAGCTTTAGCCGTTTCAAAAGCGCTGCTAAGCACAGACTCACCTGAATCCCGTATGGTATTGATCCGTTCACTAATATCCTCAGCCGTGACAGCTTGTTCCTCACTCGCGGTAGCCACTTGTGCATTAGCCTGTGATAACTGAGTTAATGCATCCGAAATTTCAAGCAAGTTTTGTTTGATTTGGTTAACTAATAGAGATGAATCCTTGATTTGTAATTCATTTTTACCAAATGAATCCACAGCAGATTTTGCATCAAGTACTAAGGTTTGGATAAGTTCACTGATTTCCTGTGTGGCTGTTTGGCTGCGAGTTGCCAATGCACGAACCTCATCGGCAACCACGGCAAACCCTCGACCTTGCTCACCCGCTCTTGCCGCCTCGATTGAGGCATTTAAAGCAAGCAGATTGGTCTGCCCTGCTATTGCATCAACCACAGACACAAAGTTTAAGATTTTACCTGTACTTGCCTGTAACTGCTGAATAAGCTGACTGGACTGCTGGGCGCTAACCACTAATTGCTGAGTAATTTTCTCACTCGCGTCAACAACGGCACAGCTTTCTTTCACTCGGCTTTCCGCTTGTCCAGAGGAGTAGGATGCACTCTCGGCGCTGCTAGCAACTTCAGTAATTGTCGCCGCCATTTGGGTCATGGAGGTGGCAACTTGATCTGTATCTTCCTGCTGACTAAGTATCGCTTTACGGTTATTTTCAGCTACAGCATTAAGCTCTGTAACCATAGATGCGATTTCTTCACTGCGACCAATCACTTGCCCAACAGTTTTACTGAGGGTTAGGGCCATTTGATTCATACTAACTGTCAGCTCACCCAGTTCATCTTTCGATTCAACTTTTAACTCTCGACTAAAGTCTCCCGACTCCATCATGGCAGCAGCGTTACGTAAACGCATGATTGAACGCACTATGTACTGGCTAAAGGCGATTCCTATAACTAATCCCAAAATCAATGCGATAGCAGAAATGACCACTAAACCATAAATGGCGTGCAACTCTTCATCCTCTGTGATGGATACTGCCGTTTCAGTCATTTGCTCTAAACGCAGTGCAAATTGACTTAGCTGAGTATTAAATTCGCTCTGGGTTTGTTCCAGTTCGTTAACCTGCTGCACCAAAGCAGTAGGATTAGTGCGTTGCTGGATTGCGGCGACCACGGTGGCAAGCTTTAGATCGTAATCTCGATAAACTCGAATAATATTGGTAATTTCTTGAGTTAACTGTTGTGTTTTATCTCGTAACTCTGAAGATTGGGGATATGCTAGCGCCTCATTGAGCATAGTTTGGGTCGACATCAACTCATTATTAATCCGCTCTTTATGTTGAATCACTTCTCCAATAAAGCCGTCAATTAATCGCTCCTGCGCTGAAACGGGTATCTCAGAGGCTCTGAAAGCCTTCTCAAGGCTAATCGAACTCTCAAGCTGCAAGATAGTAACTTCATTCGACAATTTCACTAATGGTATGTTTTCTAATGCAATTGTGTGAATTTCATCAGCAACCCGCTTCATTTTAAGCAAGCTAAATCCTGCTAATACCAGAATCAGTAGCAGCATAATGCCGATTAAACTGCCCATTTTATATCTGATCTGCAAATCTCTTAAGAAGCCAAGCATAAGGATGCTACTCCAACTGCCAATGTCTTATTTGTCTTTATATAGCATAGATGGAGTTTTGAGCTTTGCTGCAATGAGCACGCTTGGGTTAAACAAAAAATTTAATCCCTACCCCCAACCCTTGTCCGACATATAAAGCAAAACAGGTGATGGTGTTTATATGGAATGGTGTTTATATGAAATGGCGTAAACGCTTGCTGGATATTGCGATAACGGGAATGCAGATCCGACGAAAACTTGCATTCACCTGAGAGATAACAGAAGATCCAACAGCCTTTTTTATTGCGTTAAGCCCGTAGATGACACACACAGCCCCAACCAACACCACATTACCCAACGCAGAGCTTGCGCAGCAGGATATTGGCTCACAGAGCACTGCACCAGAAAGCATTGCATCAGACCATTTTGTATCGGAGAAGGTTGTGCCTGAAACAAGCACATTACTAACGCAGGCGTTTGATCTCAATAGCCAGATCCGTTCACAATTTCCGACATTAACCCAAATGTTGGGCGATTATCCCCTGTGTTATCTCGATACCGCGGCCACCAGCCAAAAGCCGCAGTGTGTGTTAGAGGCAATGGCACAATATTACCAATACGACAATGCCAATGTGCACCGCGCAGCGCACCAGTTATCGGCGCGCGCCACTTCTAGCTACGAGAAGGTGCGCGATCAATTGCAGGTATTTATCAATGCCAAACGCCGTGAAGAAATCATTTTCACCCACGGTACCACTGAGTCCATCAACTTAGTCGCGTTTGGCTTAACGCCACAACTTAAATCAGGCGATCTGATTTTGATCGACAGCGCCGCCCACCACGCCAACATTGTTCCGTGGCAAGAATTGGCAAAACGCACTGGCGCTATCATTAAACCTATTCCGCTGACTCAAGATTGCCGACTTGATCTAAATGCCTACCAAGCCTTGCTGGAACTGAAACCCAAGGTTGTCGCCCTGTGCCATGTATCCAACGCCTTAGGTACGGTAAATCCGGTGGTGGAGTTAGTTCGCCAAGCAAAAGCCCAGGGGGCACTCACCTTAGTCGATGGCGCGCAGGCCGTGGCACATTTAAGTGTTGATATGGCCGCCATCGATTGTGATTTTTATGTGTTTTCTGGCCACAAGATGTACGGCCCGACGGGCATTGGCGTGCTTTATGGCCGTTTCGAGATACTCGATACCCTTACACCGCTACTTACGGGCGGCGAAATGATCAAACGCGTCAGTTTTGATGGCACCGAATTTGGCAGCTTGCCTAATCGCTTAGAGGCTGGCACACCGCCGATCAGTGCAGTGATTGGCCTTGGCGCCGCTCTCCGCTTTTTGCAACAACACCTCACGTCAGAGGTTAAAGCCCATGAAGCTGAACTGCTTGAGTATTTGCAAAACCAACTACGCGCCCTTGGCGATGTGCATCTGTATGGCGCGCATCGCGATAATATTGGCACCGTCGCTTTTAACCTTGCCGATGAACATCATCAGGATGTGGGCATTTTATTAGATCAACAAGGCGTTGCAGTTCGCTGCGGCCATCACTGCGCCATGCCCTTAATGCAAACCCTTAACCTTAAAGGCTGTTGCCGCGCCTCAATTGGTATCTACACCAATAAAACCGATATCGACCGCTTTATTGCCGCCTTGGCCTCAGTTAAAGAATTGCTACTCTAAGGTTTATCCTTAAAGCCATCAGCAAAACAGATAAAAAGAGGATAGTTCCCCATGACATTGCCAATCATGCCTCCAGCAACCGATTTTGCTTATCAGGTTGAGGATGCAGCGACATTACTAGCACGGTTTGAGCAGGCACCAAACTGGCAGGAAAGATATCGCCAAATCATGTTACTAGGTAAAACCTTACCGACTTTAGCGGACGCGTTTCGCCTTGAGTCTGCTCAAGTGAAGGGCTGCGAGAGTGATGCCTGGCTGTACCATCTAGAGCAAGACGGTAAGCATTATTTTCTGGCCGATAGTGATGCGCGCATCGTGAAGGGGTTAATCGGTTTACTGTTGAGTGCCTGTCACGGCAAACAGAGCGACGAGATACTCGCCTTTGACCCTTCCGCCTATTTCAAACAATTAGGGCTAGAGGGCCAATTAAGTCCCTCACGAACCAACGGCTTACATGCCTTAGCTAAGGCAATGATTGATGCGGTAAAACCCTAAATCAATCTGCGGGTTAAATCGACAAAAGAGGGATTTAATCAAAGACTTCTATGCTTTAACAGGGTATAAAGAAGTACAAATGAGCTTAATCTAAAGGAGAGTGCACGTCCATGAAGGCTATCAATCACCGTCGCCGAACTCTGCTCAAAGGCCTCAGTGCAGTTACTGGATTGAGCGCCGCCAGTGCATTAAGCCCTTTTGCCAGTTTCTCTAGTCTTGCCGCGCTGCTTCCTCCACGTGCACGGCGCTTATATATCGATGGTTTATCCTTTTTGCCCGATGATTTAGCCGATGTTCGCGCCTCAGGCCTCGATGCCTTTCTGTGTGATATCTCCGCCATTGAAACCATTGAACAAGCCGACGGCACCTTAAACTACAAGCGAACCTACAAAGCCTGCATGGACAGCATCCAGCAAGCAGCAAAACGGGTGAGCGAGCATCCCGATATCCTCTTACAAGGCTTAACAGGACGCGATATCCAGCTTGCGAGGGAGAGCAATCGCACGGCAGTTTTCTTTCAAATCCAAGGTGCGGACTGTGTTGAAGATGATAGTGATGCCAACCAATGGGCCCGTGTCGATGCGTTTCATCGCCAAGGCCTACGCGCACTGCAACTCACTCACCATTATGGCAATACCTTTGCGGGCGGAGCGCTAGATAACGATGCCAATGGCGGACTCAATAAACCGCTGACGAATCATGGGCGAGCGCTTATCGCAAAACTCAACCAAGCCAATATATTAATCGATGTGAGCCACTCAAGCGCCCAGACCGCGTTAGATGTGGCTAAACTGAGCCGCGCGCCAATCGTTCAAAGCCATGGCGCTGCGCGCGGGATCGTTAAACATGCCCGTTGTAGCCCAGATGAAGTGATCCGTGCTATTGCTAATTCAGGCGGTGTTTTTGGTGTCTTTATGATGAGCTTTTGGCTCACCAATAAGGCCGTCCCAACGATCAATGACTATATCCGCCAATTAGAATATGTGGCCCGGGTCGGTGGAGTTGATTGTGTGGCCATCGCCAACGATTTTCCGCTGCGAGGTCAAGAAAATCTGTTAGCCCTGAATAACGATAATGCCCAAGGCATTAAGGAATATCAGGATTGGTGGTACAGCCTAAGGGCCAAAAAAGTATTAGGCTTTGATGCTGAACCAAGGCATGTAGTGATCCCTGAGTTAAACCATATCGAACGCATGAGTCGGATTGATGATGCCCTAGCCAAGGCCCGATTTAAATCGACCGACCGCGACCGCTTTATGGGCGGCAACTGGCAACGAGTGTTAAATCAAGTATTAATCTAAATCCATCACCGCATAACTGGTACTTAGATAACAGCTCCAAGACAGCTTACTCGAGGATGATGGGAAACCTAACAGGATAACCATGCTAACCACACTTGCCATCTCTAACTACCGCACCTTAAGGGAAGTCGTCTTACCCCTGGGCCGACTTAATGTCGTCACTGGCGCTAACGGTAGTGGCAAATCTAATTTATACAAAGCATTACGTCTATTAGCGCAAACGGCGCAGGGTGGCGTAGTCAATGCTTTAGCACAAGAGGGCGGCTTAGATTCCTGTTTTTGGGCTGGACCTGAGAATCTGACCAAGGGCATGTTAGCAGGTGATACCCCCATCGAAGCGACCGTAAGGCAAGCGCCAAAACGCCTAAAGCTAGGCTTTGCGGGCGAAGATTTTAGTTATCTGATTGAACTTGGCCTGCCCAAACCCGACTCGACGACCCTCTTTGGCTTAGATCCCCAAATCAAACGAGAGGCGATTTGGAATGGTGCAAAATACCGTCCAGCAAGCGTCTTAGTCGAGCGCCGCGGCCCTATGGTGAAAAGTCGCAGCCAAGATGGCCAAGGCTGGATTACCCTAAGCGCACACCTGCAAACCGGTGACAGTATGTTTACCGAACTTGCCGATCCAGAACGCAGCCCTGAAGTGTTAACGCTAAGGGATAGCATTCGTGCTTGGCGTTTTTATGATCATTTTAGAACCGATGCCGAGGCTCCGGCCCGCCGCCCTCAACTTGGCACAGCAACGCCCGTGCTACACCATGATGGCCGGGATCTTCCCTCTGCTATACAAACTATTTTTGAAATTGGCGATAAGAGCGCTTTTGACCATGCGGTGAGCGATGCCTTTCCGGGAGCGAAGGTTCGTATCACGCCTCAAGCGGGTGGGATCCTACAACTTGAATTTCATCAGCAAGGTTTATTAAGACCACTGCATGCGAGCGAGTTATCCGATGGCACACTGAGATATTTACTGTTAATTGCCGCCCTGTTGACTCCAAGACCACCGGAACTCATGGTGTTAAACGAACCCGAAACAAGCCTGCATCCTGATTTATTACCCGCATTAGCGAGACTTATCGCTAAGGCGTCCGAGGTATGTCAATTATGGGTAGTGTCACACGCTAATCGATTAATCAATGCCTTAAGTCAGTTTGAGGAATGTAATACTTTGGCTCTGGATAAAACCCTAGGGCAAACTCAAATCTTAGGTCAGGATTTGCTCAATACACCCAGTTGGCAATGGCAAAACAGCTAGACCTCACGCATCATAAAATACCGCTAGCCACAAGGTTTCGCCCTGTATACAAGTCGAAGCGACGCGGTGTTTTTCATGGGGCGCGATGGTGAGATAATCTCCTGGTTTAAGTGTTAACAATCTACCTTGCTCAAATTCGAGTTGTGCCTCTCCTTTGAGCAACATCACCCATTCATATTGTGTTTGATCGTACCAATCACCCTCAGGGGTTGAATGGCCTTTGGAGATAATGCGCTCAATCTTCACATTGCCATTTCCGGCAAGGGTTTCAAACACTTCTTGTGAAAGATCACTTGGGAGTGACTGATAAAAATTTTGTAGCATCATGAATCCAGATCTCGACTTAAGGGCAAGATAATCTATTGAGAAACCAAAGTATAACCCGTTATCATAGGCCTATTTGACTTAAGAAATTTACCAGATAAGTCAGTTGTATCATATGGATTTGGAGATGTTGACCTATGTCGTTGTTGAACGCATTTAAAGCAAAGTTGTTTAATACCAAAGAAAAACGCGGCGTCCAGCAAGACATTCCATCTCAAGCAGCTCGGCCGCAAGCCACTCAAGCAGCCTCCTCGTTTAAGCCTTATTTTAGCCTTGCCATCCAGGCCACTCCGGCGCAAGCCAATCGAGTGGATACTCAGGCAGCGATAAATCGATATTATTTTGATAACCCGCAAACCATTGAACTCCTTGGCTGGGAACATAAACATGAGTCCTGTACTTTTCACGATACTCAGTTTGACAGCATTGAGGTCAATGGACCTGGGCAATATTTTTATCTAGGCAAAGATAAAACCTGTAGTCTGCTCCCTCATCCCAATAATGCCCAGCAAACACTATGGCAAGTTGAACTCTATAACCAACAAGATTTAGTGACTTGCCATTTTATTATCGACTCAGCTCATACCGTTCAAGGCGATATGCAAGATTTCTCCAGCCTCACAGGGAAATTGCAGCGTACTTTACATCAAATTCATACCGAGCAAGGGCGCTCGCTGCTGAGGATAATCACCCTATCCCCTAACATCACTCAGGCGGTAGATTGCAATTACTTTGGTGAGCGCAACGGGATAACGCGCCAGCTCAATGCCTTAGGTGTACTGCAATTTGAGGGGCATTTCGTTAATGACCAACAACTTGGCCGCCAAACTTGGTACGACCATGAAGGAAAAATCAATCAAGTCGAAGAACGCCAGCTCGATGGTATGTTACTCACCTACTACCATAGTAATGGTCAGATAAGGGAAACCGCAGAAAAGGATAGCGAAGGCAATTATATCAATCAGTTAAAACGCTATTATGAATCTGGCAATCTATGGCTGACGCGCCCAATGGTGGCAAATCACATCCACGGAATTGAGTATATGTACTATGAGGATGGCAAGCTGCAAGCCGAATTAACCCATGATATGGGTCAGCCTGTTAACGAGCTTTGGTATCATCCCAATGGCAATCTTAAGCAAGAGGTCCACTTCAATCAGGTAGGCAAACGCATTGAGACTTACTATGAAGATGGCCAACTCGCGTGGCAAGTACAACTCAATTCACAGGGGGTAAATGAAGGCCTGCGACAAGAATGGCACCCCAATGGCGTGCTTGCAAAACAGCTCAATTTTAGTAACGGTATCGCCCATGGCAACAGTGAACAATGGTATCCCAATGGGCAGTTAGAACAGTGCATTCCCTTTGAAAATGGCCATGAGCAGGGCCTTGCCACTTGGTACCATGAAAATGGCCAACTCGCCCTTGAAATCTACCTTGAAAAGGGCTTAAGAGAAGGATTATTTCGCAGTTACTATGAAAGCGGTGTCCTATCTGCCGAAGGTCAATATCGACATAATCTCTCAATTGCGCCCTTTATTGAATACTATGAAAACCAACAAATTCAAATGTATTTGCCCCATACCCAAGGCAATCGTGATGGCACAGCACGCTGGTTTTATGAAGATGGCACCATCCGCACTATTACAGAATATGTCGTTCGAGAGGGACAGGGTTATCTCAAACAAAGTAGCGCCTACAACAAGCAGGGCATCCTTGAATCCTTTGAGAGCCACTCAAATACTCGCTGCGGCTATCATCTTGAGAATAATCAAAGGCAATACTATCAAGAAGGCACTCCTGATACTCGGATAGAATACTATCAAGATGGGACAATTCGTTGGTTGTTGACTCGCTTAGAAGGGGAACGATACAGCTCAAAATCCTTTTCTGAACAAGGCAAACTCATCGAAACGGGTTTTATCACCTATATCGATGGTGATTACCTTGATGTCGGCCATTGGCAACGATTTACGCCTCAAGGGCAACTGTATCGTGAAGCGTGGCTCAGCGACGATGGTAAGCTCAATGAAAGCCGCCATTATTTTGATGGCGCAGAGGATACACAGGAACAAACTGCAACAATTCAAGCTGATGCTGATGAAACTCACTTGAATCTTACAGAAGTGACTTCAACTGGAGCAGACACTGCAAGCTGGCAGCAAGCAAAACAACCCGCTCCTATCCTCTCTTATCATTTAAAATTTGACCCAGATAGCCAACTCTACGCCATGAAGCGCTATCACCCCAACAGCCAAATCGCTGAGGAGGGTAACCTACACTTCCAAGGAGAAGAGCAATTTTGGGTCGGCATCCATAATCAATATGATGAGCAAGGTCGAATCACACTATCAGAAACTTACACTATGAGCGGAAAACCAATAGAACAGTCTAACGACCTAAACTACCGAGTATTAAATTGATTGGATATAAGCAAGCACACCAGCTTGCTTATAATATCTTGATACAAAAGTATTAAATTACAAGACTATAGTGCAAAAGTGGCGATAGTCTTTTGGATCCCGACCACATCGGTGCCGCGCTTAAGCTCTTTTACCAGTGGCTCACTTCGACCTGAAATCCAAATTCTTAGCTCGGCATCCATATCGAAATGGCCTGTGGTTTCCACTTCAAAATGGGTGATGGATTTATAGGGCACGGAGTGATAGCTGGTCTTTTGGCCCGTGAGCCCTTGCTTATCAATTAAGATCAAGCGCTTATTGGTAAATACAAACAGATCACGGACCACTTTATAGGCCAGCTTTAATTCTTCCTGAATCCCCATGATTGGGCGCAGCTCTTCGGCCAGCTCCTGTAAATTCACCTCAGAAGCATTTCCGAGCAACCCATCTAATAGTCCCATGCTGACATCCTTTATTATTAAAATTTTTCAATAAAGTATCCTTTCAGTAACCCATAGGCAACAATGAGAAAGCTGAGCAGCTGAAAAACAATAAAAAAGGGAGCATTGAATGCTCAATGCTCCCTTGCTATCAAGGCATTAATTAAAGCGCTTTTTGGCCGCGAACCTGACGGTTTTCACCGACAACAAGCATCTCGCACTTAGGGCAATCAAATACTAACTTAAGTACATCGTTACCGATCTCGAGCACCATAGGATCGGCCTTTATTCCCGGCACTTCCTTAGGACAAAGATTAAAGTTAAATCTCAGGCAGTGCTTAGTCACCATCAAAGGCACGTCTTCAGTCACGCCGTTTTTCTCGTAGGTATCCTGAATTTCAATCACGCCATGGCGCTGATAAAAATCCTTCGCCTTTTCGTTTGCCACGTTACCTAAGTAACTTAAGTGTTTGAATGGATACACAGCATCTTGGTTATATTTCCAAGGTTTTGGGCGTTGGTAGCCCTCTACACGGGCAAGTTCTAATGCCGCTACCGCATCACGGCGCAGGCCGTTAAGCGTTGAAGCAGGCAGGAACCAAGGCTGAGCAGTTTCGATACTAATCTGGCGCGCCGTAAAATCGGTACTGCCAAGCTTTGAT
Source organism: Shewanella sp. Sh95 (assembly GCF_001308045.1). NCBI lineage: Bacteria > Pseudomonadati > Pseudomonadota > Gammaproteobacteria > Alteromonadales > Shewanellaceae > Shewanella > Shewanella sp. Sh95. The sequence continues at coordinate 123,701 of NZ_LGYY01000146.1, read as the reverse complement.
AATTGTGTACGAATCGTCTGCAAGGTTTTTTCAGCGTCGGTGGCGGGTGTCTTTTCGACTTCCAACTCAACCGTAGCACTGAGGCCGTAGATATCGGTTAAAGTCAGCGCTACGCCCGTAGCGGTATCGGTTAAACGCATATCTACACCGATAATTCGCTTGGCCGACTCTTTCGCTAACAAGGCTTCAAATGCCTGATTATGGTTACGGTATAAAGTCATACCAACACGTAAATCCCGTGGAACTTGTAACACATGCAGCTTATGGCCTTCGGCGCGGTTTACCCGTAAACCTTGCAACTTGTCGTCGGACTGCTTTGCCATCGCATAATTGGGTGGAAAATACGCTAACCCATCACCGTTATTAAATTCGTGGGTTGAACTGACTTGAATAAAATCCTTACCAAGAGCGACCACTTTACCCACATCTTGGCCAATATATTTTGGCGAGCGAAAATCTTTAATCCCTTGGCTACGCTCATGGACAAAATAGTCGGTGCTGCCACGATTAAAGGTTTTTTCGGGATCAGGGGTAAACGTATGCTCAGTACGGCCATGGGATGAAGCCACAAACTCAGGGCGACGCGCCATAATGGCATCGAGTTTTTGGCGATAATGAGCGGTCACGTTTTTAACGTAACTTAAATCCTTTAAACGCCCCTCAATTTTGAAGGAGCGAACACCGGCATCAATCAAGGCTTCGAGGTTATCGGTTTGATTATTATCTTTTAATGAGAGTAAGTGTTCGTTTTGTGCTAACACATCCCCTTGGCGAGTCTTTAGATTTCCCGGCAGACGACACATTTGCGAACATTCACCGCGGTTAGCACTGCGATTACTAAAGGCATGGCTTAAGTTACATAATCCACTGTAGGCCACACACAGCGCGCCGTGGATAAAGAACTCAATCTGCATATTGGTATGAGCCGCAACCTCACGGATTTGGCTTAAGCCCAGCTCGCGCGCCAGTACCACCTGCGAGAATCCCACTTGCTCTAAGAAGGCAACTTTTTCGGGATTACGGTTGTCCATTTGCGTACTAGCATGCAGCGCAATCGGCGGCAGGTTAAGCTGTAAAACCCCCATATCCTGCACAATCAGCGCATCGGCGCCCGCGTTATACACATCCCAAATCAGTTTTTCTGCGGTTTCGAGCTCATCGTCCATCAGAATCGTATTGAGGGCGACAAACACTTGAGCATGATACTTATGTGCAAAAGCACATAGGCGAGCGATATCTTCCACACTGTTACCCGCCGTTGCACGCGCCCCAAATGCTGGACCACCGATATAAACCGCATCGGCACCATGGCGAATGGCTTCAATACCATAATCGGCATTTTTTGCTGGCGCCAATAACTCTAGACGGTTATTAACGTGAAAAAGTGTCTCAGGGGTGTAAATCTCTGGCTGGCTCATACTTCACAGGCTCAAAATGAACAATAACGAAAAAGGTGACGAGTATAACAAAAACTCAAATCCAGCTCTATCTGCAAATCATTTTTCGCTGGATTAAAGCGAGGCGAGATAAGGAGGAGAGACAACAAACTTGCACCCCAGAGCCTAGCGGAGTATCTTTGCCGCGCATTATTGAATAGGCGCGATTATGACTGATTTTATTTACCAACCACCAACAACTCCCTGGCTCGATGTGCTTTACCAAGATAAAGACATTATCGTCGTCAACAAGCCTTCGGGGTTGTTATCAGTGCCTGGTCGCGATCCCGCCCATTACGACAGTGTGTACGCCCGAGTAAAAGCTGAGCATCCCCATTGCCAAATCGTCCATCGCCTTGATATGGCGACCTCAGGTGTAATAGTGGTTGCGCTCATTCGTAGCGCCGAACGCGAATTAAAACGCCAGTTTCATGATAGAGAAACCAGCAAAACCTATCTCGCCAGAGTCGCTGGCCATGTCAAAAACGATACAGGTAGCGTAAATTATCCGCTGATCTGCGACTGGCCCAATCGCCCAAAACAGAAAGTTGACCACGACATTGGCAAGCCATCATTGACCCATTTTGAAGTGTTAAGCCGCGCCAAGCGCTCGACGCTGGTTAAACTCAAGCCGATTACTGGGCGCTCACACCAACTCAGAGTACATATGATGGCACTCGGCCATCCGATCCTAGGCGATGGCTTTTACGCCGATCCACTGGCCAAATCCTTAGCACCGCGATTATTACTCCACGCCGCAGAGCTTACGATCAAACACCCATATACGGGTGAACCTATGACATTCAGCGCTAATGCCTCCTTTTGCGAACCAGAAGGTGAGCAATGATCACTAAAAACAATTAAAAAACGCAAAAGCAGTAGCCATTCCCTATAAAAAAACGTAACTTTATGACAATTCATTATGTTATAGAGAGTTTATTTATGGAAACCGCATTTCAGCGTGATCAGCTAGATAACCATATCCTCGAAGCCTTAATGCAAGACGCGCGCACACCTTTTGCCGAACTTGCCAAACGTTTCGGCGTGAGTGCGGGTACCATTCATGTGCGTGTCGAGAAAATGAAACAAGCGGGGATTATCACGGGTGCCCAGATCACCATCAATCCCAAGGCGCTGGGTTACGATGTCTGCTGTTTTATTGGAATTAATCTCAAAAGTGCTGGCGACTACCCCGCCGCCATCGCCAAACTAAACGCCCTAGAAGAAGTGGTTGAAGCCTACTATACCACTGGCAACTACAGCATTTTTGTCAAAGTCATGTGCCAATCCATCGATGGCCTGCAACATGTGCTGATTAACCGCATCCAATCAATCGACGAAATTCAATCGACTGAAACCCTGATCAGCCTGCAAAACCCGATTACACGGGCAGTAAAGCCTTAATCAACCCACGAATATAAAGCTCAACAAACAGAACGATATATTGCAAAAGTATGACTTAAGTCTTTTTTACTTCAAAAGTGTTAACCGTACGATATTTTTGTGTTACAACTCCATTGCTAGCCACAAAATGCGCAGCATAATTATAACAATTTAGCTACAAGTGCGATTAATTTTGCACTACAAGCATTAATTGACAAGGAATGAAGTTGTGAAGACAAAACTATCTATCGCTATCTCCGCGGCACTATTATCAAGTGCTGCTGTTGCAGGTACAACTGCTCAGTACAATACAACCAATCAAACAACTGATAAGTATGCAGGCTTAAGCGTTACTAAAAATGATAGTAACGAACAAAAACAAGCTGTAGCTTGGATGGTAAAATTAAAGGCACCTTCTCTTGCGCAACAAAGCCAGCTAAAGGGATTTAATAAGCAATCGGTCATGAGCCAAATTGAAAGCTCTCAAACCAAAGTCAAAAATGCAATTAACAGCATGGATGCTGATTTAAAAATCGTTGCAACAACGTCAAAATTAGTAAACTCGATTGTTGTGGAAGGTAATCATAAGCAAATTGCATCCCTGCTTAACAACGCTGAAGTAGCGGCTATTCTGCCAATCTATGACTACAAACTAGATGTTGCCGCAAGCGCTGAATACATCAAAGCAAAAGCGGTTATTGATGCGGGTATTGCTTCGGGTAAAGGTCAACGAGTTGCCGTGCTCGATACTGGCGTTGACTATACCCACAAAGCCTTAGGTGGCTCAGGATTAGTTGCTGACTACAAAGCAGCCGTCGCAGCAAAAAGTGAAATGCCAAACTGGCCACAAGGCAAAGTCATTGGAGGTTGGGACTTTGTTAATAATGATCCAAACCCAATTGATGTCACAACCAATCATGGTACTCATGTAAGCCATTCTGTTGTTGGAATAGCTCCAGATGTTGAGCTGCTCGTATATTCAGTATGTAACTCTGGCTGTTCTGGTATCGCTCAATTAAACGCGCTTGAAGCCTCTATGGATCCAAACGGTGATGGAGACATCAGCGATCGCGTCGACACTGTTAACATGTCGTTAGGCGGTGATTTTGGTGATGTTGAGGACGGCGCCGTTCAAGCCATGATCAATGAAATGGTCAAACTAGGTGTAAACCTTGTGATCTCAGCCGGTAACGATGGTCCAACACCTTTTGTGGTCGGTGGCCCAAGTACCACTAATAGCGCTCTTTCTGTTGGCGCAATGACGCATCCAACGACTAAAGTTGGCAAAATTGAAGCATCCATAGCGGGTAATACAGTCACAGCAATTGGTGCTGGATTTAATAAATCCAATGCTTATAGCTTCACAAATACCGTTGCACCGATTGTTTACCCCGCTGCCAATAAAAATGGCTGCGCGGCTTATACTGAAGATTTAACAGGCAAAACGGTGCTAATTGACCGCGGAACCTGTGGTTTTACAGTTAAGGTACTAAATGCTCAACTAAAAGGAGCCTCATTTGTTATTGTGGCTAACAACGCAGCCAATGCTGGTGCGATTGTGATGGGCGGGACCGACGACAAGATCACCATTCCTTCGGTAATGGTTTCTAAGGAAGATGGCGATGCAATCAAAGCTGCACTCGCATCTGGCGATGTTCCATTTAGTATTACATCAACTGAAGTCACTACCGCAGGTGCCATTGCGACCTTTACGTCAAGAGGTCCATCAATCGGCGGAACCTTAAAACCTGAGATCACCGCACCTGGTACTGATATTCTCACCGCACACCCAGGATTAGGTGAAGGATTAAGTCCAATCAGCGGCACATCATTCTCTAGCCCGATTACTGCAGGTGCCGTCAGTATCATTCGTGAAGCCTTACCTAATCGCAATGCATTTGAGGTAAAAGCGACCATCATGAACGCGGCTAACCTTGATGTAACGCTGGAACCTAAAGAAATCAACCCTGATACAGAGCTTGCACCTATCAGCTATATCGGTTCAGGTTTAGTTGACGTAGAAAAAGCCATTAATCTGCCCGTTGCGGCTTGGAATAAAGACACCAAACAAGCGGCGTTAGCCTTTGGCTTATTAGCGCTCAACAAAACCACATCAATCACTAAGACAGTTACTGTTAAAAACTTCTCTGCAGCTGAAAAAACTTACACCTTAAAAGTCGATCAACGTTTCCAAAACGATCTTGATTCAGGCGCCTTAAGTTTTGCATTACCAGCCAGTGTCACTATTCCTGCCGGACAAACCGTTGATTTTGATGTTACTGCAACGATTGATCCAACTAAGTTGCCAGAATGGACGCTAACCTCATCATATGAACTAGACGGAACTGCTGCAGATGCATCAGTAGCACTGACGCTATCTGAATACGATGGTGCAATTGAGTTCATGGATGGTGAATCGAAAGCACTCCACTTGGTATACCACGTGTTACCTAAAGCAGCGGCGGCAATTTCAGTTGAAACTGAAGTCACTGAAGACGGTTTAGTTCGTACACTAACCAACGTTGGTGCAACCTCAATTACCGATCCATTTACAGCTCCATTGATCGCAACAAGCCCTGTCGACGAATCTAAACGCCATGACTTGTTAAATGCATCGAGTGAACTGTTGCTCAGTAGCTCATGTGATACTGGCATTGCAATCTATAACACCTTACAAATGCGCGATCCTATCGTTCATGCGTTAGTGGCCAGTTATGACGTAGACTATGACCTCAACAATGACGGTGTTTGGGACTACACAGCAGCAACCGCAAACCTAAACTGGTTTAATGATGCCTATCCAAGATCAATCTATGGTTTAGTGGCTAAATATGGCACCTCATCAGGTACGCTTGAGCCTGTTTTCCACGTCACAGGTAATGACTTCCTAACCAGCAAAGTGTGTTTTGAAGACATGGGGTTAACTGAAGCAGACTTAGGTAAAACCATTAAAGTTCGTTACCGTGTAGAAGACAGTGATTGGGCTCCGACACCTTCTGGTGATGAAGACAGTGTTGTTGCATCGCTTGTACTTGATGGCTCAGGAACATCAGCCATGTTAGTGGATAGCGATGGAAAAGAAGTCACTGAACTCAAACCAGGTGAAAGTGCGATTTTAGAAGCTCAAGTTGGTGATAACGCTAAAGGCTTTATGTTCCTGTCGGACTCAGGCTCTATGTCTGTTGTAGCTAATACCACTGATGAAGGTAACTCAGCGCCAACGGTAGAAAACTTAACACTATCAGTTAAGAAAGGTACTGCTGCTGGAACCGTATTAGGACAAATAAAAGCGACTGACCCTGATATGCTGACAAGCCCGTTCTCCGAATTTGTGACTACAGGCTCGAATAGCAGTATGGTTTTGGTTGCTAAAGATGGAACAGTACGCTTAAGTGACGACGCTGTAATTAATCAGCAAAGCAAAACTATGGAAGTTGAAGTTATTGCTCTAGATACGATGGGGAATGCCTCTGCACCAGCCAAAGTGACAGTGTTGATTAATAACACTAAGCCAACAGTCTCTCCTACCAGTGCAAATGCTACTGAGAACTCATATGTAGCCTTGCTAGCAAATGGTAAAGATGCTGATGGCGATACTTTAACTTACACTTGGAAGCAAACATCTGGTCCTGCAATAAGTTTTGTTAACGGCTCAGATAAACTTGGATTTACAGCCCCTGCAGGTGACAACGTTTACACATTTACCGTTGTCGCATCTGATGGGGTAGATGATAGTAATACTGGTACATCAACAGTGACAGTTAAAACAACAAAAGCAAACAATGCTGGTGGTACCTCCGGCGGTGCGCTGGGTTGGTTAACGGCGTTGTTATTACCTCTGGCGGCAATGCGTCGTCGTATGAAGTAATCTGTTCATATAAGTAAACAAAAGGGAGTCTAAATGACTCCCTTTTTATTATTCAATGTCCCGTCCTGAAATACGTGAGACATGATGGTATCAACAAGAACCGGATTACGAACGCAACCCTATGCCTCTGGATATCAGGTAATACGCAACACCCCAGAGTACGGCACAAAAGCCCACCATAATGCCAATAGAAAGCGGAATGCTGATATCGGCAAAACCTAAGAAACCATAACGGAAGACGTTGATCATATAGACCACAGGGTTCAGTGCCGAAACGCCTTGCCAAAAGGATGGCAGTAACGACAGAGAATAAAATACGCCACCAAGGTAAGTTAATGGCGTGAGCACAAACGTCGGGATGATGCTGATATCATCGAAACTCTTGGCAAATACCGCATTAATTAATCCCCCTAAGGAGAATAACACTGAGGTTAAAAATACCGTCATAACGACTAAGCCTGCATGGTGCAAACTGATGTCGACAAAGAACATCGCCACCAGCGTCACGATTAAACCAACGCATAACCCCCGAGCGACACCGCCCCCCACATAGCCTGCGATCATCACATAGTGAGGTACGGGAGCGACCATTAACTCCTCGAGATTACGCTGAAATTTCGCGCTATAGAAAGAGCTCGCCACATTCGAATAGGAGTTAGTGATCACCGACATCATGATTAGGCCTGGCGCGATAAACTCCATATAGGACACACCGCCCATATCGCCAATGCGGCTACCGACCAAGTTACCAAAAATCAAAAAATACAAGGTCATAGTGATTGCAGGCGGAACTAAAGTCTGGATCCAGATCCGAGTAAAACGGTTAATTTCCTTGGTTAATATGCTTTTGAAGGCGATAAAATACAGCTGTTTCATGCCTTAGCTCCTTGGGTTTTCTTCACTAACTCCACAAACAATTCTTCTAACCGATTGGACTTATTGCGCATCGACAACACTTCCACATTGGCCGCGGTTAATTGGGTAAACACATCGTTGAGATTGTGATCCTTTGCCACATCGACCTCTAAGGTATGCGGATCGGTTAAACGGCACACCATGCCATCGAGTGTGGGCGCGACATTGATATCGCGGCGAAGGTCGAGGATAAAGGTTTCAAGATTCAGCTTACTCAGCAAGGCCTTCATGCTAGTACACTCCACCAGCACGCCCTTATCGATAATGCCGATATTGCGGCACAACATTTCAGCTTCTTCAAGATAGTGGGTGGTCAGTATGATAGTCACACCCTGCTGATTAATTTGCTTGAGGAATTCCCACATTGAGCGTCGTAGCTCAATATCGACCCCCGCAGTTGGTTCATCTAAGATCAGTAACTTAGGTTCGTGCATCAGGGCGCGGGCAATCATTAACCGCCGCTTCATCCCCCCCGACAAGGTGCGGGACTGACTATTACGCTTCTCCCACAAATCCAGCTGGCTTAAGTATTTTTGGGCTCGCTCAAGAGCAACGGCCTTAGGTACGCCATAATAACCCGCCTGATTCACCACAATTTGCAGCACAGTTTCAAACTGGTTGAAGTTAAATTCCTGTGGCACTAAACCTATGCACAGCTTGGCTTCCTCGAGTTGCTTATCGATATCAAAATCAAAAACCTGCACAGAGCCAGCGGTTTTCTGCACTAAGGAGCTGATAATCCCAATGGTAGTCGACTTACCCGCGCCGTTAGGGCCTAACAGTGCAAAAAAGTCTCCCTGTTCAACGGTAAGGCTAATGCCCTTTACCGCTTCTACACCGCCTTTGTAGGTTTTTTTTAGCCCCTCGAGTACGAGAGCATGGGCATGCTTGGCCATAGTGCTACCTGATCCTGAAAGAATAAACGAAATACTAAAATGGTGACGAAAACAGCAAATGCAATACGCTAAGCTGTATAAAAACGAATTATGACTCTAATTGATTGAAAAAATAGTTATTAATTTATTAAAAATAACTAATAGAGCACCATACATAGGTCAGTTATACCAAACCGCATTGGTGTGACCAACTTTCTACACAAAACAAAACTCCCGCCTAGGCGGGAGTTTGAGTCATAACGCATCTGGGCTTATTCGAGCGGCACCACTTTAGCGATATAAGGCAAGTTGCGATATTGCTCAGCATAATCGATGCCGTAACCCACAATAAACTCATCTGGGATAGTAAAACCGATAAAGTCGACTTTGACATCCACTTCGCGGCGCTCGGGTTTATCCAACAGAGTGCACAGGGCTAAGCTCTTTGGCTCACGCAATAACAGCATTTCGCGCACTTTGTTTAAGGTGTTGCCCGAGTCAATCAAGTCTTCCACAATCAGCACGTCGCGGCCCGCGATATCCGATTGCACATCCTTCAGCACTTTCACATCCCGTGAGCTGGTCATGGAATTGCCATAACTCGAAACCGACATAAAATCGATTTCAACATGGCCTTTAATACGGCGGCACAGATCAGCCATAAATACGACTGAGCCTTTTAATAATCCCACCATCAGCAAACGCTCGCTGTTGGCATAGTGGGCATTGATTTGCTCGGCCATTTGATCCAATTTTTGGCTAATCTCTTCAGCGGAGATCATCACTTCGGTGGTGTGTTTCATATCAGTCTCAATTGTCGATGTCAGTAGGGGAGTGTTTGTCATAACCCCAACGACTCGTTAATGCATGGTCAACGCCCAAATGATCGAGGATTCGAGCGACCATGAAGTCTACCAGATCTTCAACCGATTTGGGATTGTGATAAAAGCCAGGCGCCGCAGGCATAATAGTGACACCTAAGCGCGATAGGTTGAGCATATGCTCTAAGTGTATGGCATTAAAGGGAGTTTCCCGCGGAACGAGGATCAGTTGACCACGTTCTTTTAACACCACATCTGCCGCGCGCTCGAGCAAATTATTGCTCATTCCCGTCGCAACAGCTGCCAGTGTCCCAGTCGAGCAAGGACAGATCACCATTTGTTTGGGTGCAGCACTGCCGGAGGCTGGCGGCGAAAACCACTCATCCTTGCCTAATACCACTAACTCGCCAGATAAAGTCGCATTCTTTTCTGCAAGCACCTCTAACAATTGCGCCTTAGCTTTATCGCTGTTAGCACTGAGTTGCAAGCCATGTTCAGTCGCCAGCACCACACGTGCAGCGCTTGAGATCATTAAAAAAACTTGGTAGCCCGAGGCTAATAAGCATTCTAATAACTTCAAACCATAGGGCGCACCCGAGGCTCCTGTCCAGGCTAAGCTAATGGCTTTCTCAGATTTGGCATAGGCCATATTAGTCCGCCTGCTGAACAAACTGTGGGCTAACTTCAAGCGCCGCCAACAGCTTTTTATGTAAGCCGCCAAAACCACCGTTACTCATCACCACGATAGTGTCACCCGCTTTTGCCGAGGCTGCGACTTTAGCGACAACATCATCAATTTGATGCAGGACAGTCACAGGGATCACCGCCGCTTCCATCGCCTCTTTCATATTCCAATCGATAGTATCGGCTTGATATAAAAAGGCTTCGTCCGCTTGCAGCATGGAATGAGCCAGTGTGTCTTTATGCACTCCACTCTTCATCGTGTTCGAGCGAGGTTCTAATACGATAGTGATTTTGCTTTGACCGACCTTAGCACGCATGCCCTTAATAGTGGTCGCAATCGCCGTTGGATGGTGGGCGAAATCATCGTATACGCTGACGCCGTGGACAGTACCCAACAGCTCCAGACGACGTTTCGGCGGTACAAAGCGAGTTAATGCCGCGATAGCGGCACTCGGTTTAACCCCAACATGGCGCGCAGCCGCGATAGCCATTAGTGCGTTTTCGATATTGTGCTGACCAATCAGTGCCCATTCGAGTACACCTTGGGATTCACCATCGAAGAAGACTTCAAACTCATGGCAATCATCACTTAAAGCCTTAGCATGCCAGCCTTTGGTTACCTCAGCGGTGTGGAAAGTCTCTTGTTCGCTCCAGCAGCCCATATCAATGGTTTGCTTTACCGCGTGGGAATCGGCAGGCCAAATCACTTTGCCTTGCCCTGGCACGGTACGGATCAGATGATGGAACTGTTTTTGGATCGCCGCTAAATCGGCAAAAATATCGGCATGGTCAAATTCGAGGTTATTGATCACCAGCGTACGGGGATGATAATGCACAAATTTAGAACGCTTATCGAAGAAGGCACTGTCGTACTCATCGGCTTCGACCACAAAAAACGCCGATTCACCTAAACGTGCCGACACGCCAAAGTTTTGTGGCACACCGCCAATCAAGAAACCGGGTTGATAACCACAATCCTCTAAGATCCACGCCAGCATGCTTGAGGTGGACGTTTTTCCATGGGTACCAGACACGGCTAACACCCAACGCTCAGGCAGAATATGATCGGCTAAAAACTGTGGTCCAGAGGTGTAAGGGATCCCAAGGTTTAATACCGCTTCGACACAAGGATTACCTCGGCTCATGGCATTACCAATCACCACAAGATCGGGATAACTGCCCGCTTCACCTAACTGACTTGGATCAAAACCTTGAATGAGTTCAATACCTTGCTCTTCAAGCTGCGTACTCATCGGTGGATAGACGTTGGCATCCGAGCCTGTCACTCTGTGCCCTTTTGCCCTAGCCAAGAGTGCAAGACCACCCATGAAGGTTCCACAAATTCCTAAAATATGTACGTGCATACCGCTCGCTCTGATGTTTTTGAATTCAAGGCTATTCTAATCCATAGCACAGCAGATTGGCAGGTTAGGATCTAGGAAAAGCCACATCTTCGGCAAAGATCCTGAGAGTGGAATAAATTTTAACAATTGGCTGAAGTTTAACTAACAGAATTATGCCACTAGGCTCACTTATCCGCGCAAGCTGGCATAGAGCTTGGGATATTGACTGCGGTGACGATTAAAGAGGAATTGACGTAGGGCTTCTCGCTCTTCGGCTTCGGCCTGAAATCTGACAATCGCCAGTCCCTCTTCATGGCGGATAGGCTCGATTTTAACCCGCATGGTTTCACCATCGGGTAACTGTAATTGCAGTTCTTGGCTATCGACCAACTGTTCAAACTGTTGCGGTGATTTAGCACGAATCGCCATGCCAGAACTAGATAAAGACACCACAGACCATTGTTCACCCTGATCTTGGTCGAAGATCCACACATCTTCAGGCTGAGTCAAACGCCAACTCCGCTCAGCCCCTTTTGCGTCTAACACTTCAGGCACCCCAAGAGTTGGCTGTAATTGGCCAAAATCATCGAGGCGCATCTCAAGGGGAAACCAGAGTTTATAGGAGCCGACTTCAGCCAATAGGGTCAGCTTGGCCTTACCCAATAGCGAGGCGAGCGCCTGTGGCACCTCGGTTTTGACCGTTAATACATGGTTAACCAAAGGCTCAGGATGAGCGTCCTCAGTGCTATGGGTTATGCGATTGGGGGAAAATAGCTCTCTAAAACAAGCTAATTCCTCTAAGGTTAAATGCGGCTCATCAACCATACGACAACCTACTCAGATGAATCACTTGTACAAAAAATTACCACCAAAGCGTGATTCTGTATATTTTTTCAGCGATTAATTTGCAAAAAAAGAAAAGTAGGCTAGCAAGGTTAAGATCTGACTCCAATTACCCATTTGCACTATTTGAAGATGGATGATTCCTGAATTTAAGCAACTCACTTATCTTTTTGCTGACTGGCAGGAGGGGCGAATAACAGCTTAAGCCGCTCTGAAAAGCTCAGCCCCTTAGTCGTGACATCACTAAACATATCGCGCCATTCGCTAAAGGTCACTTTGATTGGATTAAAACTGTTGACGGGTTTAGTGATGCCGTAAATCACGGTTTCCTCTTCAGGAACAAAGGTACCGAAAAGTTTGTCCCAGATAATCAAGATACCGGCATAATTTTTATCGATATATTGCGGATTACGCCCATGGTGTACCCTGTGGTGGGAAGGCGTATTAAACAGCCATTCCAATGGGCCGAGTTTTCTCACCGCTTGGGTGTGCACAAAAAACTGTAATCCCAAATTGAGCAGCACCACAAAAACCACCCAATTAGGGTCGAAACCCAAAATTACCAACGGCAACCAAAACACCCACATACCAGCGAAGGGATACATCAAACTCTGGCGAAACGCGGTGCTAAAATTCATATTCTCCGAACTATGGTGCACCACATGGGCCGCCCACATCCACCGTACTCTATGGCTCGCACGGTGGAACCAGTAATAGCAAAAATCTTGGGCAATCATCAGCAACACAAAACTCACTGGCCCCATTTGAATATCGAATAATTTCCAACCAAATACCGCCAGATACAACTTAGCAATCAGCAAGCCCGCCAAAATATCCATTCCTTGGTGCATGGCGGCGAGGCTAAAATTACACAACACTTCCTTTGGATAGTAACGGGCGCTAACGGGCAGTTTTTGTCTTCTGTCACCTAAGTACCATTCCAGCAACATGCAGACAAAAAAAAGCGGGGCAAGTACCAGTAACAGTACTTCGGGATGATTAATTAACGCTGCGATATCCATATACCTTTATCCTATTGTTATTATTGTATTAAAGCGTAAATTTGCCTATGTTCTACCAGCGAGCGTAATGATCCTCGGTTAATCCCAATACATTGTTGAGTTGGAATTTCCGCCCCTGATTGTCAATGATAAAACCGCTAAAAAGCCCCAGATATTGACGGAAGTTACTCTTCAGCAAGATAAAATTGCGTTTCTCACTGCGGCAATTTCGCGCCGTAAACTCTAAATCGACGCGGCCATCGTGACTATGAATACGCCAGAGATCTGTGCCCTGCTGGCCATGACGGTCAAATTCAAATTGCACTGGTCCGAGTAAATGCCGCTCACCATTGATCCAAAACACATTTTCATTAGCACCAGTTTCATTCACGCCCGCAGCAAGATTTAATCCAATCACTCCGTCGTCAATTTGCGCACTCAGCGATGCCCAACGCCAACTGGTATCTCGGCGCATAAATCCCGCGGAAAAATCATAGCCTGCGAAGGCGAAATTCAATGGCTGCGGTTCATGGTCTATGGTGAGTTGTCCTTTGACCGATAAACCATTGTGTTTTTGGGTATAGGTCCAGCCGTTGTATCCCGTGGGGCTACACATGGCCATAGGTAAACTTAAAGGCAATGCATGTAAAGTTAAATCGGCTTGAATGCTTTTAGTATCAATGACTAAATGCCAACTCCCCTCTTGGATTTTAAAGGTTATGCGCTTACCTTTGCCGCCAATGGTTGCCGTGCCATTGGCTGGAGAAGGCGTCATCCGGTAGCCAAACCCAAGGGGTTTTAGCCAGTCCTGCTGAGTTAACCTATTGTTTTTAATATCGTATAAATAACAAAATCCACTGCCAAGGTAGGCGATATCCGCGAGCGCAACACCAATAATATAACGGGGCGTAACGATAGAAATAAATTGGAACTGCTTATAATCAAACCGTTTCGCCCAAGCCGATGCGGGCTTATCCATAGTATCGAAATAGGCAAAATCCGCTAAACCTAAGCGACTGACTATACCGTCGAAATGACCAAAATGTGGCTGACCTTTGGCATTGATCAAACTGTCGGGGGCGATTTGGGTGATAATCCTAGACATAACTTCGCCTTTGCTTTTGCACTCGAGGGAGCATTTATGCTCTCTTATTTAATGTTGAATTTTTACTCTAACCTGTCATTCATTGCATTAAAAGAGTGCAAGCTCAAATTGTTGTGATTTTGTTACCGAGAGGAGTTCGGTTTAGTTTCCTCAAAAAACCATTAAAAAAGCGCCCAAAGGCGCTTAGTTGAGACAAACCCACTTAATCAAATATTGACGAATCCAGTGGAACACCTTAGCCGTTAAAAACGATAGCTGATACCAAAGTTTACCCCTTGCAACTCTAACTCTTTCATCGGCACATATTGGTATTCGAGGTTTAGCCCAAAGCCCGAGCGAAAACGATATTGCCAACCGATAGCGCCGTAAAAGCCCACATCGTCCGAATCCATCTCCTGCTTTTCAAACTCATAACTCACTTTAGTGTAGGCTGCACCAAGTTTAGCATACAGACTATTACCACGAGACAGAGCATACTCACCGTAAGCAGTAGCTCTCACGCCTTGGTAATCTAAGTCTTTTATATCACTGATCGCACTAACAAGCGCACTCGCCACGCCACCAGAGCCCGCTAAATATCCTGCTTCAAATCCAAAATGCTCGATGAGCATATAGCGGTAATACAAGTCGCCAGTAAATGTATCACCCGCATCATATTTACCGCTTTTAGTTTCAAACTCTTGGGTACCATAGCCTAAGCTGCCGCCTAACACATGGGGTGAATCGGTGGCATTGGCATTACCAGCAAAACCAGCACATAAAGCGAGAAATAACACGCAAACATTTATTTTTAAGTACTTCATATTGTTAATATTCCATTATTATGAGGTAGTCATATCATAGCCCCCAACCCTGTACAAAAACTGAACACCTATGCATTGTGGCAACAGAGATGATTTCTGGTATGCTGTAACCACTTTTTACTAGCATGAGATTCCACATGAAACGGTTATTATTGACGCTGACTTTTCCTTTACTTTTTGTAGGCTGCGCGAGCCAAAATCCGACTCATATGGCATTTAGTCCACAGGTTCCAGATATTAGCCAACAGACTTCAAGACCGCTGCAAATCTCACTAGACACAATCGACACTCGTAACGCCGAATACGTTGCGCGTTTTATGGAAGAAGGCACCAAAACCCGTTTAGTCGGCCCAAGCGAGCCCCCTAAGTTATTGCTTGACGAAGTATTTCGTAACGGTTTCACTCAAGCGGGATACCAAATCGATCCCAGCGCAACCAACTCTGTTCAAATTCAATTAGAAGAATTACAGATGGATGTCACCAAAAAGACCTTTGGCTACGAAGCCAAACACAGCGTCCGTATCGCAGTTCAAGCACGTAATTCCAATCAAGAATTGGTCAAACGCTATAAAGCCAAGGGTGTCTTAAAAGGCCCATTAACTCCTGACTTTGCCACCTTAGAAATGGATATGAATAAGCTCCTCGGTCAACTCACAGGGGAGATTCTAAATGACCCAGAGTTAAACCAGTTTCTACAACAATAATTGCGCAAGTTTATAATGATTAAGGAAAGAATGATGTTTCGTTGGATATCCGCACTTTTAGTTCTCTGTGCAAGTTATAGCAGCTGGGCGGCAATCGACATTCAACCCGATAGCTTGTATCCCCAGGTCGAGTTTGATACGAGTTTAGGTAAGATTGTCGTCGAACTCGATAGAACTCGCGCGCCGATTACGGTTGATAACTTCCTCACCTATGTGGTCAAAGGCGAGTACAACAACACGATTTTCCATCGCGTGATCAGTGACTTTGTGGTGCAAGGCGGTGGGCTGAATCCACAATTAGAAGAGTTGCCAGCGGGCAAGCCGATAGTCAACGAGTCGGGTAATGGTTTATCAAATAGCATGGGCACCATCGCCATGGCGCGTGATAATGAGCCCCATTCTGCCACCCGCCAGTTTTATTTTAATGTTGCGGACAATACAAAGCTTGACCCATCAAAACGTCGTTGGGGATATGCGGTATTTGGTGAAGTGATCGAAGGTAAGCAAGTCCTCGAAGCCATGGCTGTGGTAGAGACCACTACTAATGCCAAACTGAATTGGCCCGATGTGCCAGTAACACCTATCATATTGAAAACAGCTAAATTACTCCCCAAAAAATAATCGAAAAAAATTTGAGCAAAAGCCCTAATCCTCCATCTATACTGTACAAGCAGAAAGAAAGGAGGCAAGGGTGACGATTGAAGAATTTATCGATAATAAAGCGCCCCAACTTGCAGTATATGGGAAAGCGTTTTTGAGTGATGAACTCGATTTCTGCGAGATCCAGCTCTATTTATGGGACACACTTGAAGAATGGCAACAACTCATTCCAACAAGTGAAGCGCAAACAGAAATGGAAACCGTGTTTTGGCACTTGCTCCATAGCTTTAGTAAGTGGCCAGACTGGATGATCCGCGGCAATCAGTACCTGTGTCAGCAGTTGCATGCGTGCTGTGACTTCCTCTGTTTGGGAGGCCAAATGCCCTCGGGTTGTATCGGTATCCGACCTTGAACAATCCCTTCTTAAAAGACTCAGCTTGCTGAGTCTTTTTATTTTTAGCTTTTGCAAACAAAATCGCTCTGAGTATCAAAAGGAGATACCTTGCCCCTTGAACCTAACCACATCTTACCCGTAAGCTAGGCGGATTCGACTCTTCGGCTAATACATATGTCTGTACCCAGCTTTACTCGTCGCACCTTAGATTCCTTGAGTGTTTATTACCATAAACGCGTTTTGATCCTGCTATTACTCGGTTTTTCTGCTGGCCTACCATTAATGCTAGTCTTTTCAACCTTGTCATTTTGGTTACGGGAAGCAGGTGTCGATCGCACCTCTATCGGTTATTTCAGTTGGATAGCCTTAGCCTATGCCTTCAAATGGGCCTGGTCACCGTTAGTAGATAGATTATCACTCCCTTTACTGACGCGCTTTTTAGGCCGGCGACGCGGCTGGATGTTGTTCGCCCAGTTGTTACTGGTCGGTGCAATTTTGGGGATGTCTTTTAGTGATCCCGTTAAAGATCTCGAACGCTTAGCTTTGTTTGCATTAATGGTTGCCTTTGCGTCTGCAACCCAAGATATCGTGATTGACGCCTTTCGGATTGAATCGGCTCCCGAAAAAATGCAAGCAGCCTTAGCGGCGGCCTATCAAGTAGGTTATCGCAGCGCCATGATTGTGGCGACCGCAGGCGCGCTGACCATCGCTGCTTGGGTTGAGCCAGGTAATACCGAATATAACTTAATCGCTTGGCAAACTTCCTATTTAGTCATGGCTGGACTGATGTTTATTGGGGTTTTGACTACGCTCTTTAGCCAAGAGCCACAGGTCGATACTCGCGCCGCCGATGAGACCGAATTAGCGGTCAAACAACGCTTAAGCGAGCGTTACCCTAAACCTATAGCTGCGAGTCTCTCGTGGATTTATACCGCCAGCATCCTGCCCTTTATCGACTTTTTTAAACGCTATGGCCGTAGTGCTATCTTGATTTTATTGCTGATTTCCTGCTATCGCATCTCGGATATTGTGATGGGGATTATGGCCAACGTGTTTTATGTGGACATGGGATTCACTAAGGAAGAAATTGCCTATTTAAGTAAAATCTATGGCCTTATCATGACCTTGGTTGGCGCAGCCTTTGGCGGAGTCCTGTTAGCCCGCTTCGGTACCATGAAGATATTATTTCTTGGCGCGCTGTTGGTTGCTGTCACTAATTTGCTCTTTGCTTGGCAAGCGGTCATTGGTTATAACGTCAGCTTTTTAACCTTTGCCATTTCGGTGGATAACTTCAGTGCGGGGATTGCCACCGCGGCCTTTATCGCCTATTTATCAAGCCTCACCAGCAGCGGCTATAGCGCAACCCAATACGCCCTGCTCTCTTCGATTATGCTGCTCTTCCCTAAGTTTATTGCGGGTTTCTCGGGCGCCTATGTCGACGCATTTGGTTATGTGAACTTCTTTGTCGCTGCCAGTGTGATAGGCTTTCCTGTGTTGTTACTTATTCATTTAGTGAATAAATACGCCCCCCACGTCAGTAACAAACCAGACCAGACCAAGAATAATCAGATATAAAAAGCCCCAAACCGTAAAGGTTTGGGGCTTACTGTATTTTCCACGCTTAAGTTAGCTTAACGCGAACTCAAGCCAATTTTCATGATTAATCGCGGAAGTTATTGAACTGGAAAGGCTGACCAAGATCTGCTTGACGCACTAACGCCATCACAGCTTGTAAATCATCGCGGGCTTTGCCCGTCACACGCACTGTGTCGCCTTGGATCTGCGATTGCACTTTAATTTTGCTATCTTTGACCATCTTAACGATTTTCTTGGCGATATCCGTCTCGATGCCCTGCTTAAAGCGCACTTTCAGGGAGAAAGTCTTGCCACTGTGAACTGACTTTTCGTCGACATCCATAGTCGAAGGCTCAACATTACGCTTGCTCAATTGGGAACGTAAAATATCTACTAACTGTTTGCACTGGAAATCGTCTTCTGCGGTGAGCGTCACCACATGATCTTTGTAATCGATGCTTGCATCTTTACCGCGAAAATCAAATCGGCCGCTGAGCTCACGGCGAGAGTTTTCGACCGCGTTACGTAACTCAACCTCGTCAACTTCAGACACAATATCAAATGAAGGCATAGTTGCCGCCCCTTAGGTGATTGTAAATACCCATAGTTTACCGACTCCCTCCCCCAAGTTGAAGGTTAACTTTGTCCCAGCAAGATAAAACTCGGCTTAGGGATGACTTTGGCGACACATTTTCCTATTATGGCGTCACACTAAGATAATCAAATTGTATTTGTGATAACTAAACACACCCTATTCAAACTGGCTTTAGCCGTAGCCTTTGTCGTGATCAGTTATCTGGTGTTCTCCAGACCAACCTATTCGCAAAGCATCCCCCATATCGATAAAGTAGGCCATCTTGGAAGCTTTTTCTGCCTCTCGTATCTGACCTATCTCGCCTTTCGTCCTAAGTGGTATTGGCTCTCACTGGTACTTGCAACTTACGCGATGTTAATTGAGATTGTGCAATCCCGCCTACCCTATCGCAGCGCTTCAATAGGTGATGTGTTGGCTGATTTTGCGGGTATTGCCTTGTTTTATTTTTGTCTTTGGGCCTATCGAAAATATGTTAGTGCCGCACAACTCAAGGAAGAATAATGTTAGGCCAAGATGTGCCATTAGCTATAGAGTCTCAAGTCACTAACATCGCGATTTTAGGCGCAGGTGCTGTAGGGCAATTGATTTGCCATCAATTGACTTCGGCGGGATTAGCGGTAGGCTTAATTGCACGGGACTCCTCGGTATCAAACCTTGAAGCAACTGATTGGCAAGACTTGGTATTTAGCCCTTTGTCCCCAAGCGATGCCGTTACTGACTCTGTGTCCTATCGAGTCCCGCTGCTTAGCGCCGACAAAGCCCACTTACAGCAAGTACAACTGTTGATTGTGTGCGTAAAAGCTTATCAAGTCATTGATGCAATAGGTCCTTTACTCAACAAGTTATCGCCACAATGTCATATCCTATTATTACATAATGGTATGGGGCCACATCTCGCGCTCGCACCAATGTTAAATGGCCGCGGCCTAAGCTTAGGCACGACCTCGCAGGGCGTATTACGTCAGTCATGTTGGCAAGTTAAGCAAACCGGCCAAGGCTTAACCCAGTTGGGTCACTTTACCGGCCCGGCGTTACCACAAACGCTGCGAGATAACCTATTACATGCCATCCCAAACAGTGAGTGGGTTGAGGCGATTATCCCCTGTCTTTGGCAAAAACTGGCCGTAAACGCCGCAATCAATCCTCTTACGGCGCTGCATCAATGCCCCAACGGCGCTTTGGCTCAAGCGGAGTTTAGTGACACCATTGCTAGTATCCTAGATGAATTAGTCGACGTTGCCACACATGATGGGATTGAGCTCGACAGGCACTTCTTAGAGGAGCGCGTCTATCGAGTGATTGAACTCACAGCCGCAAACTTCTCATCGATGCACCAAGATGTTGCAAACCACAGACTCACCGAGATAGACCAAATTAATGGCTATATTTGTGACCGCGCCAACGCGCACAGTTTAAGTGCAGCAACTAATGCCAAGATGGTCAGCGCTATTAAACAGCTTTCGGCAATAACGTTACCACGATAACTGCATATTCAATTGATTTTAAATAGATTTAATATAAGCCTGCCGTAGAAAATCATTTTCGATAATACTTAACAGTGTTTAAATGCACCCTAATTGGCTTTTTTACATTTAACGCACCAAGGGCGCGCACCAAGTCAGGGCGTGCTCATCTATTTTTGCACTATTTTGCAGCAAAAATAAGATTTATTTGGGTGCACCACATTATTAACATAATGATAATAAAACGTTTATTGTTGTGGCCTAATTCCTGCTATATCCAACGAACTGATGCCTGATGTTCGTTGGAGAATAAAGTTGAAACTCATCACCGCAATTATTAAACCTTTCAAAATTGATGATGTACGTGAAGCGCTCACTCAACTGGGCGTCCACGGCATGACAGTGACTGAAGTGAGGGGTTTTGGCCGGCAAAAGGGGCACACAGAGCTCTATCGCGGCGCCGAATATGCTGTCGACTTTCTTCCCAAAATGAAGCTTGAAATCGCGATCCACTCAGAGCTTGAAGAAGCTGTAATCGAAGCCATCATCCAAGCCGCTCGCACAGGCAAAGTCGGTGACGGTAAAATTTTTGTCACTCCGCTCGAACAAGTGATCCGCGTTCGCACCTCTGAAGAAGGGAGCGATGCCATATGATCAATCCAAAATCTAAGTGCAGTTATCAAGCGTTACTTATCCTCATCGCGAGTAGCTTTACCGCTCCAGTATTCGCCGATGAGGTGCAGTTAAGTGGTGCCAACACCGCGTGGATTTTAAGTTCATCAGCCTTAGTATTACTGATGACGCTCCCAGGACTGGCATTATTTTACGGTGGACTGGTGCGTAGCAAAAACGTGCTCTCCATTTTAATGCAGTGTTTTTCGATTGCTGCTATTGCCTCAATACTCTGGTTTGTCGTGGGTTACTCCATCGCCTTCGATACAGGCAATGGTTTTATCGGTGGGCTAAATAAAGCATTTTTAGCCAGCATTGGTCGTGAGAGTATGAGCGGTGACATTCCCGAACCTTTGTTTATGCTATTCCAAATGACCTTTGCCATTATCACGCCAGCGCTGATTATCGGCGGCTTTGCTGAGCGAATGAAATTTTCTGCGGTACTCATATTCTCAAGCACTTGGCTGCTGTTAGTCTATGCACCTATCACCCACTGGGTATGGGGTGGCGGCTGGTTAGCTGAGCTTGGGCTCTATGACTTTGCCGGCGGCACAGTCGTACACATTACCGCAGGAGTAGCGGCACTGGTTGCAGCAAAAGTACTTGGCCCACGCAGGGGATTTTTAAACTCAGCGATTATGCCCCACAACTTGACCATGACTGTCACAGGTGCGGGCATGCTGTGGGTGGGCTGGTTTGGCTTTAATGGCGGCAGCGCCTTAGGCGCCAATGGTACAGCGGCAATGGCGATACTCGCGACCCATTTGGCGGCGTCGATGGGTGCCATCACTTGGGCTGGGATTGAATGGTATAAATTTGGTAAAGCCAGCGCACTTGGTATCGTTACAGGTATGGTGGCGGGTTTGGGAACAATCACGCCTGCATCGGGTTATGTTGGCCCAGCAGGAGCCTTAGTGATTGGTTTTCTTGGCGGGGTGGTCTGTTTCTTTTCAACGGTTTACATTAAACAAAAATTGAAGATTGACGACTCTCTCGATGTATTTCCTGTCCATGGTGTAGGCGGCATCCTCGGTACGTTGCTCGCAGGCGTTTTTAGTTCGACTCAACTTGGGATCTTTAGCGGCTATGGTTTTGCCACTGTTAACGACACTATGATTGACCAACTCGGCGTCCAAATGATTGGTATCGCGGCGACCTTTAGTTATACCGCAGTAGTGACTTGGCTCTTGTTTATCGTTATTAGCAAACTCCTTGGAGGACTGCGTGTCAGCAGTGAGCAAGAAGTGAATGGGCTCGATCTTTCTGAACATGAAGAAACGGGTTACAGCCTGTA
The DNA here is from genome assembly GCF_001308045.1 of Shewanella sp. Sh95. Taxonomy (NCBI): domain Bacteria; kingdom Pseudomonadati; phylum Pseudomonadota; class Gammaproteobacteria; order Alteromonadales; family Shewanellaceae; genus Shewanella; species Shewanella sp. Sh95. Next base: position 101,327 of record NZ_LGYY01000146.1, on the reverse strand, counting down.
AGCACATCAACCTCTGCGCAAAACCTATAACCGTCAGGATACCTATCCTGACGGTTGTTGTTAGTTGCGTTTCTTCAGCCAAAGGGCAAGCTCATCTAATTTCATCGGTTTAGCGAATAAATATCCTTGCAGAAAATGCACATCACGACTGATTAAATAATCCGCCTGTTCCTGTGTTTCTACCCCTTCTGCTACAGCGACATAATTCATTTTATGGCAGAGTTCGATAATAGTATCGAGCACATGGGAAGTGACCGAATCTTGGCCTATGGTATCGATAAAGCACTTATCTATTTTAAGGTAGTCCAAGGTAAAGGTTTGCAGCAGCGATAAGGTCGTCTGTCCGGTGCCAAAATCATCAATAGCGACTAAAATGCCAAGCTCACGCAATGCTGTAATTCGCTCGCACATATCCGCCGTTAATAGCTGCCGCTCGGTAATCTCAATCAAAGGTTGAACACCAATTTGAGAAAAAGCATCCTTTAAATAGCGAAATTTAGCTTCAATATCACTTTGAATAAAATGCTCAGGCGCTACGTTAAAGCCAATTCGAAACCCTGGCTGCACGGAAAACAGACTAAAATCGGCTAAAGCGCGTTCAAAAATATAATTAGTTAGCGGCACGATCAGTTGGCTCTGCTCCGCGATGGGAATAAATAGATCTGGCCGCACCAAGCCCATTTGCGGATGTAGCCACCGCACTAATGCCTCAACCCCTTTAGCCTTACCGTCTTCAGTACAAATAATAGGTTGGTATACAAGGAAAAATTCTTTATTTTCGATCCCGCTTCTAATATCGTCGGCCAGTGAATAGCGGTTATTTTTACGCCAAAGATGTAAACCGACTAACCAAGTAAATGCCAAAAAAACGGGGAGCGATAGCCCAAAAGATATCCAGAAGAAGTACCAAAAAAACGCTTGCGAGACCTCAAGTAGGATCACCAATTCCGAATTATCAGCCTTTACGGCAACAACTTTCCCATCACCAAACTGTGGCACAGTCGGCAATGTCGCGCCCTTCAACCCCAATACCACATTCAGCACAGGACGAGGAAACACCTCTGGCTGAATAAAGCTGTCGATAAAATATTGCCCTTCAATAATCACAACCGCTCCACTCGTTTGGTTGGCCTGCGTAGCAATAACAATGATGGCAGGGACACCTAAACGCGCAGGCGTTTCAGGAACAATAAAATAAGTAGGCTCTTTTAGGGTCGGTTCAGGTAAGAGTGTGTTCAGTGGAAAATCAATTTCACCATTTGTGGATGAACAATAAAAACCATAAGCATTAAAAAGCAGTACACCACGATAATAGGGCTTAAACTTCATATACTCATTGAGATCACTACAATCACCTTGACTAAGAGTGATGGCATACTGACCAATTGACTCAGACTGGCTTAATAAATCCTCAAGCCGTTTGAGATTAAACTCACCAACTTCATGCACCTTTTTCTCAACCAAATAACTCGTCACCATAAAACTGGATGCGATAGCCAAGACAACAGGAACAGACAACATAATGAATAAATGCTTGCCTGAAAGATCGTACTGGGAGATGAATAAGCGTAAAAGTGACGACAGGCTGTTAATACGATTCTGCATCCGGAATCCTTATCTTGTTGCCGCTATAGCGATTTATCTTGGTTAAACATTGCGTTGCATATGATAAATATAAAACAGCTCAAATACTCATCCCCACATCACGAGTATGGCAGCAACTGCAATGAGTGCTAGACCAAGCATTTCTTTTATTTTTACGCGTTCCTTCAACCAGAATGCGGAAATCAACATCATAAAAAAGATTTCCACTTGGCCTAAGGTTTTCACATAAGGGACAGTTTGTAACGACATCGCACTGAACCAACCAATAGATCCAAAACAACTTGTAGTACTGGTCAGCAAGGTTAACTTAGGCCGTTGTAACAGGCCGATTAATGTTTCTTTATCCTTTAAAACCAAGTAACTGGCTAGCACGATTGTTTGCAGACTAATCACCAACAACAATACCCAAGCCGCACTATGAGGAAAACCGACATCTAACCTCAAACTAGCTTCTCGCACCCAAAGCGAAGTCAGCGCAAAGGCGCTGCCACTGGCAATGCCAAGGAGCACTGTGCTTAGGGATAGCTGCCTAAGCCCCTGCTTAGCACTCAGCAAAAATACAGCGATACCGCCCAAGATAACCCCAACCCAGCCGAGTAAGGATAAATGGGTACCAAAGAACAATGTTCCTAAGATTGCCGCGACTATTGCCTCACTCTTAGCAAGCCCGGCACCAATAGCAAAGTTTTGCTGCTGGAATAGCTTAACCATCAGGCCGGTCGCAAGGATCTGCATCATGGATGCGCCGATAATAAAGCTGAAAAATTCCGCCGTAAAATGTGGTAAGCCGACATTATTCCAAAGATATAATAGTGCAAGATACAAGGCCGCAATTGGGCCTGCCCAAATAAACCGCGCTAAGGTGACGCCCGCGACCTTAACCTCTTTACTCAGTTGGCTCTGAAAGGCATTGCGCCACGCCTGCATAAACGCAGCGAGCAAGGTAAACAAAATCCACATAAACCTATTTCCACCAAAGCATGTTCTCTTGCTTCGACGCAAAAGATAAGACAAGCATCATACCCCACATGGAAACATTAGACACGACACAAAGACTGATAAATGCCTTTGAGATCATACGCTAGTATGGTCATCGATTAAATAATCGCTATAAAAACGAATAGAAAATATACATAATAATTTGAATATTAATTATGGATGTATAAATTGCATGAAAGAGCCAATAATTGATGCAATAAATGACGCCCATGTATAACCCAACACAGCCATTAAAACCGCGATAGACCCTAATTTAGGATGGAAAGCACTCGCGACAACAGGCGCTGAAGCTGCTCCCCCAATATTACACTGACTTGCAATAGCAAAATACAATATGGGCAGTTTAAAATACAAACAAAATAATAATAGAATAATTATATGAGTAAAAAACCAAATCAACCCAATAATAAAATAGTAGAATATGGATTGAAATGAAGCAAACTCAATATTTAATCCAATATTCATAATCATAAAGTACAGCAAAAAAAAATGAAACAAACCTGACTTGTTTAACAAACACATGTCTTGCATAGGTCATGGAGAGTAAAATACCTAAAAGTGTTGACAAAATCATAGACCAAAAGAAACTTGATCCTAGGTTATAATGCAATAAATAAGGAAAACGATTATTCACTGTTAGGGATAAAAATTCGGAGACCGAATGACAAAACAAAAAAATAAATAATGAAAAAGAAATGAGTAACATACAGCCAATAAAATGTTTTTTGCCATTTAACCTTGTTATATCATCTTCAATAAAAACAGGTAAATTGTTCAAATCAGCATCCAACATTCTATCAATCGCTTTTTGTTTTTTAGCCAAAAACAACAAAATAGCCATCCATACGCCAGAAAAAACCACATTTATCGTCATCATTACTGCAAAAATGGCCTCGCCAACTTGATGAATTTCTTTGACTACAAGTTGGTTTGCTGTACCACCCAACCAGTTCGCCATTAATGTTGCCATGCCACGCCATGCTGCATCGCCACCTTGCCATAAAAGCTCTTCTGGAAATAATTTAGAGCCAATCCATAAACTAATTGGCCCTCCAATACAAACACCAACAGTTCCGATGAAAAACATCAATAAAATCTTTCCACCGACTGACTTTAATGTAATAAAATCCGTACTCACAATTAGCAAAAATAAACTAAATGGAATTAAGTGCGCTTTAAAATAGTCATCAACACTTGACCTACTTGCATCTACCACATTAAAAAAACTAAATACAGCTGGTAAGGTATAGCAAATGAACATGACAGGAAAAACACTATAAAAGCGTTTAAAAAAAAGACAAGATGAAGAGTTTGAATATAACACAACGACAAGAAGTGAGATTAAAAACATAACGATTCCACATTCTGAAGAAATCATTTATTTCACCCACTTTCTAACTAGCATTATTTAAAAAATTCAAAAAAATATTAGACTGTAATGAAAGTTCATCAGACTCTCGCTGGATTGACCAATAAGTGCGTTTATAATCCCATCCTTTCAAATCGATCAAACATAACTCCCCCCGCTCTAACTCTTCTTTTATAGCCACATAGGGTAAAACACTCAAACCTATACCCGTTCCAATTGCACGTTTAATCGCCCCAATAGTAGACATACAAATGTCATTTCTGACATAAACGTTTAAACTTTTTAACAATTGAACAGCCCTAATATGTGACAGAGAGGACTCATGGTCAAAAACCCACAATTGTTCACTTAAAATATGACTAGAACATGCTTGCTTTGCTACAGGATGTGAGCACCCACTTACAATGCAAAGCTTATCTTGCATCCATTGATCGCATATTAGATTTCTACTTGCAGGCTTGGCATCAATGAAACCTAAGTCGATTTCTTTTTCTGATACCATTTTTTCAATCACCAGACTATTCTCTATTATGAGTTTAATTTTTACGTCTGGATATTTATCTTTAAATAATGGGATCTTTCTGGATAAAACATAGTTACCAACCGTTTTACTGCTACCGATCACTAAACAACCTTTAACCCCATCCTCAGCAAAATTAAAAAGCTTCTCTAATTCATTTCCCTTACTAAGCATTTCATTAGCATAAGGCAGAATAATTTTTCCATGGGCATTTAGCTCCAAGCCACCACCAGCTCTTTCAAACAGTCGACATCCTAGCGAGTTCTCTAATTCTTTCAGAGCCATACTCACTGCAGGAGTTGACATGTGCATCAGTTTTGCCGCTTTTGAGATCTGCCTCTCGGTACAGATAGCCTTAAAGATCATTAACTGCCTTAACGTAATGCGCATCTACATCCCCAATAAACTCCAGTTGGAACAAGATAAATGAAAGATACATTTTTTAACATGACTGATATCTAATTTTAATAAAGCGGTCTATTAGACCGCTTTATTTTATATGTTCTAAAAAAGGTATCTTGTTGAAAAAGAAATCAAAGTATCGTCAAACTCATTATTACCTTTTGAATCTGAGTACTCGCCTTCAAAGTAGCTTACTGCTGCACCAAATGTTAATTCCTTCATCAGATTATAATCGACACCAAGTGAATATTGACTCGCATCACTATTATTTAATGTTTTAAGATCTGCACCAGCATTTTTGGTAACTTTCCCCAGACCAGCATCATCTTTAAGGTACTGAAACTTGAAATCATATTTATTAACAGGAATACTCATACTTAATAAATATGAATTGCCTTTAACATTTTCATAGATACTGGATTTAGAATACTGATATATCGCCCCCACTTTTATAGATGAAATAGCAACACCAGCAACAACTCTTGTTGCCTCTAACAAATTTAGTCCATCAGCATAGGCGAGAGAAAGATAACTATTTCCTTTTTTAAATGAAGGATCACCATATACTATACTAACAGCATAATTGTTTTGATTGTCAGCAAGCATTGGATTTTTTTGATTAAAATCATCATCGAAAGCATATGTAATGCCAAGAGACATGCCTGCAACTTTTGCAGTATTGATCGTGACTAAATCACCTAACCGGTCATTACCTGCAATAATCATATTCATATCACTTGATGTAATATTGAATAGATCGACTTTACCTTCTGAAGTTTTGAATACAGTATCATTTCGCCCAAAAACGACACTGCCATATTTAACCTTAAAGCCTAAATATGAGTTACGCGGTTTAAAAATATTTGTATCATCATTATCAAAACTTTCAACTCCAGCTTCGAACTTATATATCAAACTAAAATCTTCATGCACATCATAATCACCTTTAATCCCAACGTATGAGGCAAAATTCTCAAGTGAAAAACCATTAACCCTTTCATTACCAGAAATACCATGACTAGAGTTTGATACACCAAGCCACAATCTCCCATAAAAATCTAAGGGCTCAGATAAAGCTTGATTAGAACAAAGTAATAAAGCAACAGGCACAAAACAATTGGTATATTTCATAAATTTCATCCTTTAACATAAAAACGTAATTATGCTAATTCTATGTTAAAGATTCCGTTTGAACTTTAATCACACCTATAATATAAAAATGATTAATTAAAAATTATTTAAAACAATTTCAATTTTATTTAACCATAATAATTTATTGCGCAACATCACCATTTAACAATTAATAAAAAAATATCATAAGTGATGATTACCTCAATAAAACTATAATTGGAGAATTATATGAAGTTAACACTTTTAAGTTTTGTCTTGTGCTCAATCTTTTCTACAGCATCTTGGGCTGCAAATGACAAAAATGATCTGGCCTCTTTTCATAAAGAAATGGGAGGATGCAAGAGCTGCCACACTCAACCAGGCAAAGTATCTGACAGTGAAACTTATGAAAATCAGCAATGTAAATCATGTCATGGTGAATACAGTGCTTTGGCTAATCCTAAACTAAAGCTAGATCCTCACGCATCACATTTAGGTGATATTAACTGTACAAGCTGCCATAAAGGTCATGAAAAACCCAAATTATACTGTAATGAGTGCCACTCATTTAAAGGGCTTGAGATGCCTTTTAATAGTGCACAATCTAAAGAACCATGGGATAAAGGTTGGGACAATGATGCAATCAGCAAGGCGATTGCAGCTGGTCCAAAAGAAACGACGGATGTCATTGTTGTCGGAGCGGGAAGCGCAGGGTTTAATGCTGCTATCGCAGCGAAAAAAGCAGGAGCGCAAGTAGTATTACTCGAAAAAGGCCCATTTAGTGGTGGTAACTCTATGCTTGCAGCTGGCGGTGGCTTTGTTTCCTAAAAGCACAAATAACTACAGAGTGCTTCCTGAGCGCCAGTATGGTGCTTAAAACCCTTGTTTCATCGTCAGTCGTTTATCTGTAATCAGAATATTATTTTGATTTAAACCCGAAAAACATTGGATTTCACTATTAGGAAACAAAGCCGCTGGCGGTTACAATGCAGTAGGAACTGCTCAGCAAAAAGAACATAAAGTGGATGATAAAATTGAGTGGTTTGTTGAAGACACAATGAAAGGTGGTCGCTATGCCAATGATCCAAAGTTAGTGCAAATATTAGCTGAGCAATCTGCTGATGGTATTAAATGGTTAGAATCTTTAGGTGCAAACATGGATGACTTAAAACGCTCAGGTGGCGCAAGAGTTGACCGCACCCATAGACCCACAGGAGGTTTAAGCGTTGGTCCACATATCATTGATGTATTGAGAAAAGCTTCAGTAAAAGAAGGGGTCGATACTCGGCTTAATTCTAAAGTTGTCAAACTTGTGATTGATGAAGACCAAAAAATTGTCGGCGTAGTCGTCCATGGAAAACATTCTGGCCACTATATGATTGCTGCTAAATCAGTTGTTCTAGCAACCGGTGGATATGGTTTTAATAAGGAAATGGTCGCATTTTATCGTCCAACGTTTAAAGGGATGACTAGTTCTAATAACATTACTTCCACTGGTGATGGTATTGAGCTTGCCAAAGCAATCGGAGCGAGTATGACCGATATTGATTGGGTACAAGCTCATCCAACTGTGGGAAAAGATAGCCGCATTTTAATCTCCGAAACTGTTCGAGGGGTAGGTGCAATTATGGTTAATAAAGATGGTAATCGTTTTGTCAGTGAATTAACTACTCGCGATAAAGCATCAGATGCCATTCTTAAACAGCCTGAACAATATGCTTGGTTAGTCTTTGATAATGAGCTTTATAAAAAAGCTAAAATGGTTCAGGGATATGACCATTTAGATATGCTTGAAAAAGCAAATACAGTTTCTGAACTTGCTAAAATTACAGGCATGAAGGAAAGCTCATTAGAAAAAACGGTTTCAAACTACAATCGTTATTTTAAACAAGGTAAGGATGAAGAGTTTGCTCGCGAACAAATGCCATTGCCACTAGAAAAGGCGCCTTTTTATGCCGTAAAAGTGGCTCCTGGTATCCACCATACTATGGGTGGTGTCGCCATTGATACCAAAGCTGAAGTGCTCGATATTCAAAGTAAACCGTTAGTCGGCTTGTTTGCTGCTGGCGAAGTCACAGGTGGTGTACATGGGTATAATCGCTTAGGTGGCAATGCCGTTGCAGACACTGTGATTTTTGGAAAAATTGCAGGCACTAATGCGGCAAAACATGCGTTAGAAACTAAGTAACTCAAGCTCAGATGTACTAGTTCAGAGAGGCGTGGAATCGCCTCTCGTCACATCTCATCGCAAGCTTTATTCATCATGATTATTGGCAATCAATTTATTGCCTGACTTCAAAAGCTCCCAGCTATTTTTGAGAGGTTAATTTAACCTCTCTTTTTTTACTTGCTGGTATCAATTGGCTCGAAGGATTTGACTAAATCATCCATCGCTTTCATCTGCTTCAGATAATTTTCTAACTGGTGCAAAGGTAACGCACATGGACCATCACACTTAGCGTTATCTGGATCTGGGTGAGCTTCGATAAACAGACCTGCTAAGCCTAATGCCATGCCACTACGGGCTAATTCAGTCGCCTGAGCACGACGGCCTCCCGCTGAATCAGCACGGCCACCAGGGCGTTGCAATGCGTGGGTGGCGTCGAAAATCACCGGATAACCCGATTGCTTCATCTCGTCCATACCCAGCATATCTACTACTAGGTTGTTGTAACCGAAGCATGAACCACGTTCACACAGGATAATTTCATCATTACCCGCTTCATTAAACTTAGTGATGATATGGCGCATTTCGTGGGGGGCTAAAAACTGCGGCTTTTTCACGTTGATGATAGCGCCCGTTTTCGCCATCGCGACAACAAGGTCTGTTTGGCGCGCTAAGAAAGCTGGTAATTGAATAATATCAACCACTTCAGCTACAGGCGCACATTGGTAAGGCTCATGCACATCGGTAATGAGTGGCAGATTGAAGGTCTTTTTGATTTCTTCAAAAATCTTTAAGCCTTCTTCCATGCCTGGACCACGGTAAGAGTTGACAGAAGAGCGATTAGCCTTATCGAACGATGCCTTGAAAACATAGGGGATCCCTAGTTTTTGAGTCACTTCGGCATAGGTTTCAGCAATCGACATCGCGAGATCGCGAGACTCAAGCACATTCATGCCACCGAATAGCACAAAAGGTTTATCGTTTGCAATTTCGATTGAACCTAACTTTATGATTTTATTACTCATCGCAACATCTCTCTCAAATACTAGACTCTGTCCAGCGGAAAACTGAATATTGGCACTAGAGCGACTATACCGCAACTAGCTGTAAAATTTGGCCACAAATCCAAGCCATATACGTTCCTAACACATAACCAAATACGGCCAACAGCACCCCGACGGGAGCTAATGCAGGGTGAAACGCAGCAGCCACAACGGGCGCTGATGCCGCGCCGCCCACGTTAGCCTGACTACCTACCGCCATATAAAATAATGGCGCTTTAATTAGCTTAGCAATCAATAACATAAAGCTAGCGTGCACAATCATCCAAATAGTACCCACTAAAAAATATAATGGTGTATCAAGGACTTTACTTACATCCATATGCAAACCAATGGTCGCCACTAGAATATACAGGAAAGCCGATGCAACCTTAGATGCCCCCGCTGCCTCCAAATGGCGCAAAGGACTAAAAGACATCGCTAAACCTATGGTGGTCACAATCACCACTAACCAGAAGAACTTCGAGGTAAAACTGTAGTCCTCGGTCCAAGGATAATTGGCCTCAAAATACGGGCCGAGGAAATCGGCAGCAATATGGGCTACGCCCGTAATACCAAAACCAACTGCCACGATTAGCATAAGATCACGTAGGCTTGGAATGCGCGCATTTTCAGCGTGATACTGTTCAACTTTGTTCTTTAAAGTTTCAATCGCCGTCGTATCCGCACCGGTTTTAGCATCGATTTCCTTGGCCTTTGACGCCATAAACAACAATACCGCCATCCAAATATTGGCCACAATTACATCAACTGTCACCATCACGGAGAAGATATTGCCACCGACTTCATAAATTTCTTTCATCGCCGCTTGGTTAGCACCGCCGCCAATCCAGCTACCCGCAAGGGTCGTCATACCGCGCCACACCGCATCAGGGCCATCAACACCAATCAGCGATGGCTCGATCAATGACACCAGGAGTAAAGCAATCGGGCCGCCAATGACAATACCGATGGTGCCCGTTAAAAACATGATCACAGCCTTGGGCCCAAGTCCTAAGATGGCTTTTAAATCCACGCTTAAAATCAACAACACCAAACAGGCGGGCAATAAATAGCGAGAAGCTACAGGATAAAGCTGTGATGTATGGCCATCAATCACCCCAAAGGTGTTTAGCAATGAAGGCAAGAAATAGCAGAGTAATAACGCTGGGATGAAACGGTAAAACTTTTGCCAAAATGGATGACTGCTCGTACTGGTATAAAACACAAATCCCAGAATCGTCGCTAAAATCCCCAGCGCTACCGCGTCATTGGTAACTAATGCCGTACTTGCCATGTGTGTTCTCCCTGTTTGGTACAGTTGTTATTGTATTTATGCTAAAAACTGCCGTTTGCAGTTAGTGGGCAAACTTCCCATTCGCCCGGTTAGTTATTGTTTTAGAAAAACAAGAAGAGCCTGTAAGGCTCTCCTTTAAGATTTAATGATAGATTTCAGCGTGTTCACTGAGTTCTTTGAGCTGCATCTTAACGATTTCGATAACAGGATCGTGTGGGCTGTTATCGACAAAATGTTGTAGATCGGCCGCAGCAACATTAATGCATCCAAGTTGCTGCGCAATAAAAGCGCGCTCACGGTTCAAATGCACATCATCAGGATGCCACTGAAGCAACAAGTTACAACACTCCATCGCCGCCTCAAATTGATGGGAGACAATACAACCCGCCTTAAGCTCATGCAGCATGCGCGAAATCAGCTTCTTTACCGACGCCGCCTTTAAGTAACTTGGCTTAAGTTCAGCCGCATTACCCAACTCACCGCGCACTAACACATGCAGCTGGTGTTTCGTCAGCTCTTTACCCGTCAGCGGATCGTGATAACGAACAACGCCACCAACGTTACTGCGAAGCACGGTATTACCCGGTAATAGCAGGGCCTCGAGCTCTAAATCGAGCTGCTTGGCCAGTAGCATCAATACCGTTGCCAGCGTGGTGCTATTACCCTGTTTAGTGATAAGACAAGTGCCTAAGTCCGCCGCTTCGGTGCTGAAGTAATTATCGCGAACACAGAACCCCAAATCCTGATAAAACCAACGAAACAAAGCCTTTAAGCGTTGCTGTTGATCTACCAGATAATGACTTAATACGGCTCCAGCCAATTCAAACCAAGCCCATTTCGCCGCTTCGAGGTTTGAAAAGCCAAGGTGAGCACCTACATCCAATGCCGACTCGGGCAAAGAAATGCCATCTTGCAGAGTGTATTTACCCATTAACCCAATAATACCGCTTGTTTAAAATGCGCCAATTTAGCCGCGTAGACCAACCAACCTATAGCGCCGAGAAAGGCGAATACTTTGAAAAGTTTGTTTCTGTTGGCTTTTATTGCAATTACACCCAAGGCAATATAAGCAACGACAGCGCCAATCTTTTCGGTCAACCAAGGATCCACAAAGGGATATTGCTTGATCATAAAGCACAAAGTTAAACCAGAAAGTAGCAAGAAAGTGTCAATCACATGGGGAGCGACTTTAAAGACCTTCTTGCCCATCAGTGCTGACTGACGTAAATGCAACACAAAACGAACGACAAAAAACAGCACACTCACGGCAATTAAGGTTAAGTGCAGGTGCTTAACAGCAGGATAAAGACTGTAAAAAGTTTCCATTGTGATACTTATGGCCAGTGACAAAGGCGCTAGTTTACCCTAATCATAACGCCAGACCAATGCCTAACACTCGAGATTCACAGACGGGCCCCGTCGCGCACTTTGCAGGAAACCATGATGAATTTAATGATAATTGACGATGAGTCCACCGAGTTTGCCGACACGGTAAAGCAAAAAATCGTCGAATTTAATCAGCAGCACTGGCAAACGCTGCAACGCCAAAACCTAGGCTTAAAGTTGCAGGATGAGCAAGACACCTTACTTGCGGGCTTAAGCGGCAAGACCTTCGGCAATTGGTTCTTAATCGACTATCTGTGGGTGGATGAAGCATTACGCCAGCAAAACATCGGCTCACGCTTATTACTCGAGGCTGAAAGCAAAGCCAAACAACGCGGCTGCCAATTTGTTCTGCTCGATACCTTAGATTTTCAAGCAAAACCTTTCTATGAGCGCCACGGATATCGAGTGCAGTGGGTACAGCAAGCCTATCCCAAAACTGGCAGCAAATTCTTTATGGTAAAGGAGCTGTCTTCTTAAAGATAAAATGTGATTTTAAGACGTCTTATTATGAGCTTATAAAGACTAATAATTTCAACAGATACATAGACAACAACGCCATTGACGGGTAATCAATGGCGTTTTTTGGCACTCAGCTGGATTGGAGCAAATATTAAATTCCAATCAATCCCATCCACTTACCCATAGTGCATCTATCGTTGCTGCCAAAATCCCGCACGGTAGCGACATTTTGGTAACCTAGCTCTGTGAGTTTTGCCCTGAGTTTTACTGCTTGTTCAAAACCATGCTCAAGCAATATATAACCATTCGGCTTTAAATAATCTCGAGCAGTTTTTGCAATGTAGTAAAGATCAGCAAACCCTTCATCGGCGGCAGTAAGCGCACTTTGTGGCTCAAAACGCACATCACCTTGATGTAAATGCTCGTCAGCCTCATCGATATAGGGCGGATTAGAAACAATTAAATCAAAGTCACGGGAAGTGATAGCGCTAAACCAATCGCTTTGTAGTATCTCAACCTGTTCAAGTTTCAGATTAGTGCGATTCGCCTTTGCCAGCGCGACCGCATCTTCCACTTTATCCACCGCGGTAATTTGCCACTCGGCGCGTTCAGAAGCCAAAGCCAGTGCAATCGCGCCGGTTCCCGTTCCCAGATCGAGCACTTTTGCATGACTTTCAAGGGGTAGGTTGAGGGCGGATTCGACGAGGATCTCAGTATCAGGACGAGGGATCAAGGTCGTGTCATTCACAATAAAGGGCAGTGACCAAAACTCACGCTCGCCAACAATGTGAGCCACAGGTACGCCTTGCTGACGCCGTTGCACCATTTGCTGGAAGCGTTTCCACTGTTCTACGCTCAAGGCTTTTTCAGGCCAAGTGTACAGATAAGCACGATTCTTATTGAGGCAATACAATAATAAAACCTCTGCATCCAAATGGGCGGATTCAGAGGTTGAAGCTAGCTGTACATAGGCCCATTGCAGGGCCTCGGCGATACAGGATTGATCAGCCAAAATTACCCCTGCTCGTCAGCGAGTGCGGCTAATAAATCTGCCTGATGTTCTTGCATCAGCGGTCCTAAAATCGCATCCAAGTCACCCTCCATCACTTCATTTAAGCGATATAGGGTTAAGTTAATACGGTGTTCACTCACGCGGCCCTGCGGGAAGTTATAGGTACGAATCCGCTCAGAACGGTCACCACTGGCGACCAGACTACGACGAGTTGACTCTTCAGCACTGCGGCGTTTTTCATCTTCTACGGCTTGGATACGCGCCGCTAACACGCTCATTGCTTGTGCGCGGTTTTTATGTTGCGAGCGTTGATCCTGACATTCCACCACAATCCCAGTTGGAATATGGGTAATACGAATGGCAGAATCGGTTTTGTTAACGTGCTGACCACCGGCGCCCGATGAGCGGAAAGTATCAACCTTAAGATCGGCAGGATTAATGGAAATCGCCTCAGCTTCAGGCACTTCATGCATTACTACCACAGTTACTGCGGAAGTGTGAACTCGGCCTTGTGACTCGGTTTCAGGTACACGTTGAACGCGGTGACCACCGGATTCAAATTTGAGTTTACCGTAGGCGCCTTCACCACTGACTTTAACGATGATTTCTTTAAAACCGCCATGCTCGCCTTCGTTCGAGCTCATGATCTCGAGCTGCCAACGGTTGGCTTCAGCATAACGGCTATACATACGGAATAAGTCGCCCGCGAAGATCGCCGCTTCGTCGCCACCCGCACCGGCACGAATTTCGATAAAGGCGTTAGTGTCGTCGTTAGGATCTTTTGGTAGTAACAGAATTTGCAGTTCGGCCTCGAGACGTTCAAGTTCAGCTTTAGCAGCCTTGATTTCTTCCTGCGCCATTTCGCGCATTTCAGCGTCATCTTCTTCCAGCATTTCCTTAGCAGACTCGAGATCCGCCTGTGCCTGCTGGTAGGCTTTAAAGCCTGCAACTACTTCTTCTAACTGAGAATATTCTTTAGATAACGCACGAAAACGATCCTGATCGGCAATGACAGACGCATCACCAAGCAAAGCTAAGACTTCTTCGTTGCGCTCAAGCAAGCCTTCCAGCTTGCGGATAACGGATTCCTTCATTTAACTCGCTAACCTTAGTTTTTATCTAATCCGAGCGCTGTTCTTAACTGACCTAATGTATTCAAATCCCCCTGACGGCTCGCCACCGTGAGGGCTTGGGTGGGTGCGTGAATGAGTCTATTGGTCAGGCGATTGGCTAGTTCAATCAATACCTGCTCAGTGTCGCCCCCCTGCGCTAATTTATTCAGGGCGCGTTCCACTAACTCATCCTTTATCGCCATGCTCTGGCTGCGATACTCGCGAATACTATCGACCGACTCTAAAGAACGCACCCACTCCATAAAGAGGTGAGATTGTTCTTCAGTAATTAATTCAGCTTGCTCGGCGGCCTCCTTACGGGAAGCCTTATTCTGCTCAATAATGCTATGCAGGTCGTCCACTGTATACAGAAACGCATCGTCCAAATCGGCGACTTCCGGCTCAATATCCCGGGGAACTGCTATATCAACCAATAACATAGGTTGATGGCGACGCTGCTTTAGCGCTTTTTCTACCATGCCTTTACCAAGGATTGGTAGCGGGCTGGCGGTAGAGGATATCACGATATCGGCTTTAGGGAGAAAATCTGGTATCTGTGCCAGCGTAATAGCCGTAGCATTGAACTCTTCACACATGCTTTGAGCGCGCTCTAAAGTACGGTTTGCCACCACCATAGAGGCAACACCGTTATCTTTAAGATGCTTAGCTACTAGCTCTATCGTTTCACCCGCACCGATTAACAGTACCTTAGTGGTCGACAGCGAAGAGAAGATATGTTTTGCCATGCTCACGGCCGCAAAAGCGACCGATACAGCAGCGGCACCGATTTCGGTTTCGGTACGCACTTTTTTAGCAACAGAGAAAGTATTTTGGAACAAGCGGTCAATAGTTAAGGCGACAGTGCCGGCTTCTTTGGCTTTGACAAAGGCTTGTTTAACTTGACCAAGAATCTGCGGCTCACCCAGGATCAGCGAGTCAAGACCCGAGGCAACGCGCATCAAATGCCTCACCGCCTCTTGTCCGTGATAATTGTAGAGGCAGGGCGCGACATCTTTATGCTCTAGGCCATGAAATTCTTCAAGCCATTCAATGATATCGGCCTCATCGCCATTGTTACAATACAACTCAGTGCGATTGCAGGTCGAGACGATAACGGCTTCACCGGAGCGCGTACGACTGGCCAGACTCTTCATGGCATCATGAATTGTGTCTGGAGAGAAGGCGACTTTCTCACGCAGGTCTACCGTGGCTGTTTTATGGTTAATACCGATTGCTACAAGGCTCATCTGACTCTTTTCTAGATTCTTGGCGTCTATCTTAATAAGGGCATTCTACTGAATTGGCCCAACTAAAAACAGAATACGCTTAACAAAACCGAATAAAGGTCTAACTTCTTACCTAAATTTTCTATCAATGATAGACAATTACCGATTAGCACGACTGAAGTTATCCCAAGTGACTGCCAATGGAAATTTTACAAATGGCATTGGTATTCTTTCCAAGCCCTCGTATCATAAGGACTTTGGTATATCAGTTATAGATGAATAATTTGAAGCGCTTCACAAAATCCATTTTCTCTTGTATCGCCTTGAGCGGACTATTGTTTTTAGGCGGCTGTGAAACACTGCCGCCTATGACCGATCTCAGCCCTATTACGGTCGATAATGCAGCCCAAGCTAAAGCGTGGGAGCTACAGGGTAAACTCGCTATCCGCACACCTGAAGATAAGCTCAGTGCCAATCTCTATTGGCGCCACAGCGAGGAGCGCGACGAGCTCACGCTCACGACGATGTTAGGTACTACAGTATTGACTTTGGAGGCGACGCCTCACTCGGCTCACCTACATATTGATGGCAAAGATTTTCGTGATAATAACGCCCAAGCCTTGCTTGAGCGCGTCAGCGGCTGGTCTATCCCGATTAATGATTTGCCCCTGTGGATCACAGGACAAACTGGCAGTTTAGATCGTGTTATCGCCGTTGATAGTACAGGTCAAACTAAGCAACTGCAAAATGTGCAAACGCCACCGCCTTGGTTAGTCACATTTTTAAGCTGGCAATCCCAAAGTGGCGCTAAGGTGCCTTACCAATTAACGCTCGAACGCGGTGATTTACAGCTCAAGCTTCAGCTCAATCAATGGCAAGCCTTAGGTAAACCCTCAATACTGCTCGGAGAAAAACCTTAGCATGTCCCAAGAGATTTCACGCAATTGGCCAGCTCCCGCCAAACTCAATCTGTTTTTGCATATCAACGGACGCCGCAGTGACGGTTATCATGAGTTGCAAACCCTGTTTCAATTTGTTGACTGTTGCGATCAACTCGACTTTCGAGTGACTGACACACCTGAACTGATTTTGCACTCGGACATGTCAAACGTTGTCGCGGATAGCGATAACTTAATTCTGCGAGCCGCAAAATCACTGCAACAATCTACAGGTTATCCTGGCGGTGCAGAAATCTGGCTCGATAAACGTCTGCCCATGGGCGGCGGTTTAGGCGGTGGCTCCTCGGATGCAGCCACCACACTTGTCGCCTTGAATCAGTTATGGAATACCCAATTGTCTCATGATGAATTAGCGGCAATTGGATTAAAACTCGGTGCCGATATCCCTGTTTTTATTCATGGTTTCGCTGCATTTGCCGAGGGAGTTGGAGAGTGTTTACAGACGGTTAATCCCGCTGAATTATGGTATTTAATCATTGCCCCTGACGCCCATGTTTCCACCGCAGCGGTATTCCAAGATCCGCAGCTGCCGCGTAATACGCCTAAGCTTGGTATTGATACTTTACTGAGCCAATCTTGGAGAAATGATTGCCAAGAACTGGTCGTATCTAAATACCCTCAAGTTGCCAAGGCCTTAGGCTGGCTGCTAGAATATGCGCCGTCGAGAATGACCGGAACGGGCGCATGCGTGTTTGGGGAGTTTTCGTCGCAGCAGCAAGCTCTCGCAGCCTTGGCGAAATTACCGTCTGATATGCAAGGATTTGTTGCAAAAGGGATGAATATTTCGCCGCTCATAGTGCGACTCAATCGTCCATAAACTACTTTCTTCTAGAGCAACTTTTTTCACGATAGCCCACGGGTCCGCTCCCGTCCCCGCATCGTCGTTGCTCTAGCCACTAAAATATAAAGCAAACGCCTGAGGTTCATACAGTGCCCGACATCAAGCTCTTTGCTGGGAATGCCACCCCCAGTCTCGCTAAGAAGATAGCCGATCGTCTATTTTGTAAACTCGGAGACGCAGTGGTTGGTCGTTTCAGCGATGGTGAAATCAGTGTCCAAATCAACGAAAATGTACGTGGTGCCGATGTGTTTATCATCCAATCCACCTGCGCGCCGACTAACGATAACCTCATGGAACTGATCGTGATGGTTGATGCGCTACGCCGTGCATCTGCTGGTCGTATCACTGCTGTTATTCCTTACTTTGGTTATGCTCGTCAAGACCGTCGCGTCCGCAGCGCACGTGTACCTATTACGGCAAAAGTGGTTGCTGACTTCCTGTCTAGCGTCGGTGTTGACCGCGTTTTAACCTGTGATTTACACGCTGAGCAGATCCAAGGCTTCTTCGACGTTCCTGTTGATAACGTATTTGGTAGCCCAGTGCTATTAGAAGACATGGTTGCGAAGAAGTTAGATAACCCTGTGGTTGTCTCTCCTGACATCGGTGGCGTGGTTCGTGCTCGCGCAGTGGCAAAACTGTTAGACGATTCTGATTTGGCCATTATCGATAAACGTCGTCCACAGGCAAACGTTGCACAAGTCATGCACATTATCGGCGATGTTCAAGGCCGTGACTGCATTATCGTTGACGATATGATCGACACAGGCGGCACTCTGTGTAAAGCGGCTGAAGCCTTGAAAGAACATGGTGCAAACCGCGTATTTGCTTACGCAACTCACCCAGTGTTCTCTGGCAAAGCGGCTGAAAATATCACCAACTCAGTGATCGATGAAGTGATCGTCACAGATACCGTACCTTTAAGCCCTGAAATGCTGAAAGTGGCGAAAGTGACTCAACTGACGATGTCGGCTGTATTGGCGGAAGCCATTCGCCGTGTAAGCAACGAAGAGTCTATCTCTGCAATGTTCAGCCACTAATCTTACGGCACTTGCATAAAAAAACGCACCTCAAGGTGCGTTTTTTGTTTGCGCGTTTTAGCTTTGGTCTTAGTTTACATTTTAGGATTGAATCGACTTCTGCCTTATCCATCCACAAACGCGCCTCAAAATGCGATAGAAATGCCCCCCAAGGTGCGCCTCATGCATAATCGTCTAGATCTTAAAATGGCTCACAGCACTCACCAAATACTCGGCTCGGGTTCTTAACTCGTCCGATGCCGAAGCATTAGCATCGGCTGCATGGGAAGATTGCTCCGCGATATCGCGGATGACCACAACATTCTTATTCACTTCAGCAGCCACCATACTTTGCTCTTCAATTGCAGCAGCAATCTGCGTACTCATATCCATAATGTTTCGAACGTCATTATTGATAAGCTTTAGTAATTCCCCCGCTGCTGCGGCCTGCTCAGCACTCTCTGCACCTTGTTTTTGGCTCGCATCCATTAATTGCACAATAGAACGGGTTCGGCTTTGCAAGGTTTGAATAATATTAGCAATCTCCTGTGTCGATGTCTGGGTTCGCATCGCTAGACTACGCACCTCATCAGCCACAACAGCAAATCCACGCCCCTGCTCTCCAGCACGCGCCGCTTCAATCGCCGCATTGAGTGCGAGTAAGTTGGTTTGCTCAGCAATGCCGCGGATCACATCAAGCACACTGCCAATGGTTTCGCTATCGCGCTCAAGCTCGTCCACCACTGAAGCACTCGTATTAATTTGCTCAGATAACTGTCTAATTTTAAGAATCGTCTGCTCTACCTCAGTTTGCCCCAACTGAGCGTTATCATGGGTTTTACCCGCTTTGAGTGCCGCAAGCTCGGTCGTTTTAGCGATTTCATCAATGGTGGCGCCCATTTCGGTAATCGCGGTAGCCACCATATCGGTTTCGTTAAGTTGCTGCGCAACACCTTCAGAAGCAAGCATGGCATTCTCTGAGACACTCTTACTTGAGGTGTTGATAGTAGAGACAGAGTCAATAACCTGCTCGATAAGCTGCTGGAAACTGCCCACCATGCTATTGAAATGCTGTGCAATTTCGCCTAACTCATCTTGCGTTGATGCATCGCATCTTAGGGTTAAGTTTTTACTCACTTCGATGCGTGAAATAACCTGTGTAATGCGCGCAACGGGATTAATAATGCTACGGATTATTAAGTAAGTAATTATGCCGAGGATTAATGCAATCATCAGAAAGACAGCGATTCCAATATTCCTGCTGCTCTTTTCTGTATCTTCGATAGATTTGAGAGCAAGTTTATGCAGCTCATCAGCGCTAGATTCTGTTAATTTATTCGCGGCGATTAACTGTGCCATCGTGCCCTGTTTTTCATCTAAACCCAGTTGCTGCTCTTTACTAACGAGGCTTTTAAAGTCTTTTTGATATTGTTCGATCAATGCAACAATTTTATTTTGCGCATCAATATCTAAACTTGATGCCCTTAAGCTGCTATTAAACAAAGCAATATTGGCATCGAAGGTCTCGACATAGCTCATTTCGCGGCGCAACATAAAATCTTTTTCATTGCGTCTAAGCTGCAACATGGCAACTTGCAAAGAAAGTTGATCGTATTCCTTCAGCATGGATTCCACATTATGCACCGCAGTTCTTAAGGTGCCATAGAGACCTGTTTTGGGTGTTAAGCCAATTTCTTGTTGCAGTTGAACAACCTCATTAAAGGCCTGTTGATATTGATTTAAATTGCGGTCAAAACTTTCGAGGGAAGTAATAGGTACATCGTATTTTTTAAAGATTTTTTCAAGCTTAGGAATCATGTCATCAATTGAGGCATGAACTTGTTTATGTTTTTCAACATATTGAATATCTTTACGGCCAAAAAAGTCCTTTTCATTTTTACGCAGTAACAACACATCACGCTCAAGTTCGAGCACGTTTTGCGCCGCGTGGGAGAGTTCCGACTCAACTGAATTTGTATAAAGCTGCAATCCAAACATGGCTATCACGGCCGTTACAGATACGGCAGCACTGAGTAACAATTTCGAGCGGATTAACATAAAAAGCCCCTAATAAATAACATCTCTTAAAAAGATAGTTGGGAGTCACGTCTTTTACAGAAAATATTGTCCTGACATAAAAAGTTCATTTTTCATTTATTGTTTTATCCGCTTCTGAACTTTCTCCATCTTTCGATTCACATTAACAGCCAAGAAAAGTGTCTAACTATGGAAGTATAGTCTGTGATTTTACTTTCATAGAGTTATCATTCAGAATACCAACTGGTATAAAACCTGTAAGTTCATAAACTTAACTCTAAATTTTTGCCGCTAATTTTACTATAAAACTCGAACAAGTGATGCTAAATGAACTGATAAAAAATTTATTTTTATCGGATACAAACCTTTTGTGCTTTTCAGAGCGTCCAATCTATAAACATTCACTCAGATGACAGGAAAAGGCTGTGACGGCAGGGAGACTCCCACTCAACAATGCAATGTCAGAATTTGACCTCATCACCTTGGCTAGCCAAGGTAATAGAGCCGCATTTAAGCAGCTGTATTTACACCATCATCCAAGGATATATGCCCTATCACTGCGATTATCTGGCCAAGCCTCGCAGGCAGAAGAAATCACCCAAGAGTGCTTTATTTTGGTGTGGCAGAAATTGCCGCAATTTAGGGGAGAGAGTCAGTTCTCCACTTGGTTACACAGTATTTGTGTAAATCAGGCACTGAGCTTTATCCGTAAGCAAAAGTCGTTTTGGGCACGTTTTATCCCAATGGAGAGTGACGATGAACATTCAAGCGCCGATGAACATTATCAAGGGTTAGACAAGTTGATCCTAAAACTGCCAGAGCGGGCGCGTATCATGTTTGTACTCTGCGCGATTGAAGGCTATCAACATGAAGAAATTGCACAATTACTTGGTATTGCCGTGGGAACCAGTAAGACCCAGTACCACAGAGCCAAGCAATTACTACAGGAGATGCTGTAATGTCCTTATCTAATAATGCTCGCGAGGCCAAGCTCCAGCAGTTGATTGATGATGCTCCCAAAACACTAACGCCCGAACGGGATCTTTGGCAAGGCATCGAAAAACGTATGGATAAGCCATTAGCGTCGCAACCAGCGAGTCGCCAAGCGCCGCGACTACAAGGTGCGCAATGGGCGATTGCCGCAACTATAGTGCTGGCGGTGTTCTTCGGGTTCTACACTCAAGCTCCGGTAAAAACCTCGCTCCCAGAACAAATCGCCAGCCAAGCTGCGGATGATGAGCAAGTGCTGCAAGCTTTGCTAAGCCAAATAGCCCAGACACATCAAGCCCAGGTGACGAGCCTCGCACAGACCCCAACGGTAGTCGCTTGGCAAACGAGCCGCTTTAGCGCTCCGTTAGAGCAAGGCTTAGCGGAATTACGTCGTGCAGGCGAACAGATTTATCAAGCATTACAGGCTAATCCCACCGACAAACAACTTTGGCAACTCTGGCTTTGGGTGCAACAACGTGAACTCGATTTGCTACAACAAGGCCAAAAACTTCCGATTCAAAACTCAACACAAGGAAATAGCATATGAGCCATTTTACCCTCACGAAAACCAGTCTATTAGTGTCAACACTTTACCTTGGCCTTATGGGCAGCGTGTTCGCCGCTGAAAGTGTGGATAAGCAGTTACCCATTAGCAGCGATACTCTGCTGCAAATCAAAATCCAACGGGGCAGCGTGCAAATTCAAAGCTGGGATAAAAATGAAGTCAGCGTGACCGGCACTTTGGATGAGCTAAGCGAAGGTTTTGTCTTTGAGCAGAAAGGTAACAATCTGAATATCGAAGATAAAATGCCACGCCACTATAACGGCAGTGACAACAATGGCTCAAAGCTCACCATTAAAGTACCTAAAACCGTTAAGCTCAATGCCGATACGATTTCAGCTAATCTACAAATCAGCCAGACTCAAGGCGAGCTTGAACTCAATACCGTTAGTGGCAATATCAGCGCCGATAATTTAGGGGGTAATCCGACGTTACACACTGTCTCAGGCGATATCACCACCAAAGGATTAACAGGTAAAGTGATGTTAGATACAGTTTCTGGCGAGATTAAAGATTCTGAAAGCAAAGGCGAAATAAAATACCGCTTAGTCAGTGGCGATCTCAGCAGCCAAACCTTAGCCGACAAAGTCAACGTCGAGCAGGTTTCAGGCGAAATTAATGGCGACTTTAAAACCGCTAAAGAAGTTAATGTACGTACCGTTAGCGGCGACGCCCAAGTGTCGCTAGCCAAAGCCTTTAATAAAGCCAATCTTGAAAGTGTCAGTGGCGATATGACTTTAAGCTTTGCCGATGTGCCCGATGCCAGCTTCGAGCTCAATGGCGGCCCAGGCGGCAAAATCAAAAACAGCTTGAGCCAAGATGTGCCACAAAGACAAAAATACGTGCCGAATGAATCCTTAAGCTTCCAAACGGGTGCTGGTAGCGCCAGTGTGAAGATGGACACTATTAGCGGTAATCTGATCCTGAAAAAACAATAGCCTTATCAGAAAACACGAATTAGCGATAAAAATAGCAATAAAAATGCCGCTCATCAGGAGCGGCATTTTTTTAGCCAAACGGTGTTAAATCGAAGCGATTTCTTCGCTCGTCAGATAGCGCCATTCGCCTAGGGCAAGTTCGGAATCTAATTCAATTCTACCAATACTTTCACGATGCAAGCCAACCACATGGTTGCCCACCGCGGCAAACATCCGCTTTACTTGATGATACTTACCCTCGGTAATGGTTAAACGCACCAACTGTGGCTCAATGATTTCAAGCACCGCGGGTTTTGTCAGGCCGTCCTCGTTTCTAAGCTCCACTCCAGCGGCAAAGACGCCAATCAGACTCTCATCCACAGGCTCGGCTAACGTCACTAAGTAACGCTTGCCACAGTCTTTTTTGGGCGAAGTGATCCGGTGCGACCACTGGCCATCACTGGTGATAAGCACCAAGCCTGTCGTATCGGCATCTAAACGGCCAGCAATGTGTAATGTTTCAGGCTTTTCGATATCCAGCAAACTCAGTACCGATGGATAGGCTTCATCTATGGTCGAGCAAATCGTATCAACGGGTTTATTGAGCATAAGATAACGCTCACCAACGAGGGAAATAGGCTCGCCGTCGAGGCATACTTGCATCCCCTCAAGCACTTTAAAGCCTGAGTCTTTGACCACAACGCCGTCACAGGTAATCTCACCACGGTGTAAGGCTTTTTTAGCTAGGGAACGTGTAAGTGAGGTACTTTCACAGATAAATTTGTCTAAACGCACTTGATGACTCAACTTCAATAAATGAAAACTGACGTATTATGAGCCCAATCAATAAAAGGACAAAGCCTAAACTAAAACGACATCAGTGCGTCGGCGTAAATAAAATAAGTACCTACTAACTCGGTAATGCTTGCATACGGTATGTTTGCTGCTTTTTAGGTCAATTTAAGTTATGGTAATTTTTAGTTACAACTGCCAGATAATAAATCCATCTTTAAAAGTGTAATCACCTTGTTTCGATTCCCACTAAAGCATTAACATACGTTGCATTGCGCCTGAAGCAATCCCATTTAGAACCCAAATAGCCCCAGATATGGGCACAATAACAAACTCGAAGGAAACGACATGAGAAAAGTACTCATTGGGGGACTGTGTGCCTCACTTATCGCGGGCCTTACTGCCTGTAATGACAAACCAGCACAAGTTAGCGCGCCCGAAACCGCTAAAACCGCCACAGCTGCCGCTGTCACTAAAGCATTGGGTTCTGGTATCGAATTTGAAAACTTTGATAAATCAGTACGTCCACAGGACGATTTCTATAAATATGTTAACGGTACTTGGCTAAAAAAATCTGAAATTCCAGCCGATCGCACTAGCATTGGAGCCTTCTACGATCTGCGTGAAAAATCCCGTGACGATGTCAAAGCGATTATCGAAGAAGTCGCAGCTACGCCAAACCTGGCCGAAGGCACTGACGAGCAAAAAGTGGCCGATCTTTATCGTTCATTTATGGACACTGCCACATTAAACAAACTAGGTGTAACACCACTCAAAGGCGAGTTTGATGCCATCAACGCCTTAAAAGATAAAAACGAACTGGTTAAATACTTCGCCCATAGCCAGATCATGGGCGCAGGCACACCAATGGCGTTCTACATCGATATCGATGCAAAAAACTCTAGCCGTTACGCGACTCACCTGTATCAATACGGCCTAAGCCTGCCAGAAAAAGACTACTACTTTAACGAGTCAGAGCGTTTCGTTAATATTCGTAAAGCTTACTTGGCTCATATCGAAAAAATGTTCACGCTAGCTGGCCTTGCCAATCCAAAAGCCAGTGCAGAATCTATCCTCGCACTTGAAACCGCCATTGCCGCTAAACATTGGGATGTGGTTGAAACCCGCGATAGCACTAAATCCTATAACCTTTATCAAGTTAAAGATCTGCCAAGCTTAGCGCCAGATATCGACTGGACAGGCTACTTAGCGGCATTAGGTGCTGACAAACAAACCGATATTATCGTTAACCAACCAAGCTATATCCAAGGCCTGAACGAAGTCCTCAAAACGACCGAGCTAGCAACTTGGAAAACCTACATGCAATGGCAAGTGCTGACCCACGCGGCGAGCAACTTGAGCGAAGACTTCGACAACGAAAACTTTGCCTTCTTCTCTAAAATCCTTAACGGTCAAGAAGAACAAGAGCCTCGTTGGAAACGCGGTGTTGCCGCAGTTAACGGCGTATTAGGTGAAGTGGTTGGTAAAGTTTACGTGAAGCGTCACTTCGCACCTGAAGCTAAAGAGCGCATGCAAGCACTGGTTGAAAACCTACGCGGAGCCTACGGCGACAGCATCAAAGATCTGACTTGGATGAGCGATACGACTAAACAAGCTGCGGCCGAAAAATTAGCGAAATTCAACCCGAAAATTGGTTATCCAAACAAGTGGGAAGATTACAGCAAGCTGACCATCAAAGCCGATGATTTAATTGGTAACGCGGTACGCGCAAGCGAAGTTGAGCACGCTAAGTCACTGGCTAAGTTAGGTGCACCAATCGATAAAGACGAGTGGCATATGACCCCACAAACGGTTAACGCCTACTACAACCCAACCATGAACGAAATCGTGTTCCCAGCGGCCATTCTGCAACCACCATTCTTCAACATGGAAGCGGATGACGCTGTCAACTACGGTGGTATCGGTGCAGTAATTGGTCACGAAATGGGCCATGGTTTCGATGACCAAGGTGCTAAGTTCGATGGCGATGGTAATATGCGTGACTGGTGGACAGCGAAAGACTTAGAAGAATTCTCTGCCCGTGGTAAAGCCCTGATCGCACAATACGATGGTTACTATGTGTTTGACGATCTGCACGTGAACGGCAGCCTGACCTTAGGTGAAAACATCGGTGACTTATCAGGCGTGACGATTGCTTACCGCGCGTACAAAAAGTCACTCAATGGTAAAGAAGCCCCTGTTATCGATGGTCTGACTGGCGACCAACGTTTCTTCATCGGCTTCACCCAAATTTGGCGTGCAAAAGCCAAAGAAGAAGCCCTGCGTAACCGCGTAGCGACAGATCCACACTCACCAGCGGAATTCCGCGCACTGGGTGCACTGTCTAACATGCCTGAGTTCTACACCACCTATGATGTAAAACCAGGTGATGCTATGTATATCGCGCCAGAGAAACGCGTAAAAATTTGGTAATGACAAATTAATTCAAGATTGTAGTTAACGCGACATTATCATGAAAGCGCAATGGCGCCGCTCACAATAGCGGCGCTATTTTTTTAGGTGCGAAAAATGTGAACTTAATACCAATCACATTAAATATCTAATCAGTTCAGAGCCTCACAGGCATCTCAATCCAAGGCGCATTGACGCAGAAATGGTTATTCCCTTTTAAGTCAATGTAACACGGGAGTGAGATGCCTGTGAGGCTCCCGCAGGGCGGGGTTGAACGTGCTTTATACTGCGTTTAAGGCTTTCGACAGAGCGCCACTATGCCTTCAAGCCTTCGCCTTGTCTAAAGCCCGTTTAACTCCCGCTGAATGAACAGATATTTAATACGATTGGTATAAACCAAACATGAACAAGTCTTCATCATTGATTCAGCTTTAATTAAGCCACGTCAGCCTATGGTATCCCTGTGATGTGTATCACTCCCATAAGGAAGTAGGCCGTTATGAATAAGTTGTTTCGTACCTTTTTTATCTTTCTACTCTTATTATCGACCCGCACTGGTGTAGCCAATCCTCTAGATATCAATGACAGCAGAGCCGAACGTAGCAGCTATAGCGCAAGGCAAGCTCAAAGCCATGATCTGCAAGGGCTATATGCACTAAATACCCAAACCTTCGACACACCACGCCAATCTTTAAGCTGTTTAGATAAACTGTATTCAAATGCCCCTATTGCCCAAAATGAGCTAGGTAACTTATTGCAACGAGTCACTGCGGATACACAGGCGCAGGTGATTTTGCCCGACGTAAAAAGCTATCAACGCGCCGCCGAGAAAGTCGCCAGTAAATTTAAGGGGGATGCCAGCCAGATCACCGACCTTGCCCGCGCCAGCATTGTCAGTAACAGCATCTCTGAGCTGATGCAAAGCTATTACGCCTTAAGCGAGCAAGCTCAGGTCGTAAAACAGAAAAACCGTTTCGCCGAGCCTAAAGCCTCAGGTTATCGTGACCTTAACTTACTGGTGCGTTTGCCCGAAAGCGGCATGATTGCCGAGGTCCAATTGCACCTTAAGGATATTGCCGACATAAAAAGCGGCCCAGAACACAAAGTTTATGAACAGGTTCAGCAGATTGAAGCGAATGCGATAAAACAGCAACGTGCATTAAGTGAATTTGAAACGGCACAGATCGCTAAGCTGCGCCAAGAGTCCCATAAGCTGTATCACAAAGCATGGCTTAACTATAAACGCGTCGATGAAGGACTGCTGCTCACTAACTCAGTTGCTTAATCGCTCGTTTATTTAATCGCTTTACCGTTTACCTCTGTACCACTTCCACTGTTGCGCTGGCTATTTGTGAAAACAGATGCCAGCGCTTTTTTTTACGGAGTCACACCAGACTTAGCCCAAAGCGTCACTGCTGCAAATACGCAAACAAAAGCCGAACTATCCCTGCTACAAGCTCACAGCCCTTCCCTCGCATCCAGCCTTGTTTCACTATATAATCCCGCGCCATAAGGCGACCCTTAAGGACATTCCATGCACGACATTATTGAGCAACTCCAAGAACGCAGTGAAACCGTACCTGTGCCACTCGAGTTACCCACATTCGAGCAGTTAGTGGAGGTTGAGGAACAGATTCTGATCCCACTGCCTCGGGAATTAAAGGAATACCTACTCCATGCCAGTGATGTGATTTATGGCGCGATTGAGCCTGTGACCGCAGCCGATCCCTATTCGCACACCTATTTACCCGAAGTCACCTGCTATGCTTGGTCAATCGGCTTGCCGAGGGACTTGATTGCCATCTGCCAATTGGGCGATGACTTTTACTGTATCGATCAGGATGGCCAAGTTCATTTCTGGCAAAACGGTGACTTTACCGATACTTATTGGGAATCCTTCTGGGAATGGGTCGAAGATATTTGGCTTAAAAACAAATACTGATTTTACCGAGATTTTATATTTATCAACTTGAGAACCGCATTATGTCTAAAAATATTGGCTTGAACGCCATCGAAATGAGCTACTTACGCCAATCACTCAGCCTCAGTGCGGCTCAAGTAGGACAACTGACCAACCACAGCGAAGCCGATGTATTAGCCTGGGAAAATGCTGAGACACAGGCCCCTGAACTGGCGCAGAAAAAGCTGTTAGATCTCGACGATATTATCGAGATGCAAGTGCTCAATACCACAGACGGCATCGAAGCCTTATTTAAGAAAGAGCCTAAGCGTCACTTGGCCTTCGTGGTGTATCCAACCCAGGCCGTTTACACCCAATATAATCCGGAATTTTTAAGCTCGCTGCCGTTAACTGAGCTGTACAACACAGCGGCATGGCGCATTAAGAAAGAGTGTAAACTGGTGCTCGAAGTGGATGTTAGCTTAGTCAATCTCGATGTCGAAGCCTACAAGGCATTCCGTGAGCAAAATGGCTTAAGTGAGAGCCGTGAAAGCCGCGCGAAATGGGCGGCGACTCAGCTATAAACGCAAAATAACTTAATCAAAAGGGCAGAAGTGAATCTTCTACCCTTTTGTTTTTAATGCCTAAATCAGATTAAGCCTGCGTCGCAGCAGCGACAGCATCCATTTTGGCCAACGCCGATTTACGCGAAGGACGCGCTGCAATTCTATCGCGATACGCCGCCAATTTAGGCGGGATCTGCTGCTCAAATAAAGTGCCCCACATCAATGTATGTGCCAGCAGAATATCGGCAACCGATAAGGTGTCACCGAGTAAAAAGTCACTATCGGGCAGCATAGCTTCAGCCAAGGCCGCCGCCTTATCAAACTCCCACACAGCGCAAGGCATGATAGAAGGATGACGCTGCGCTTCCGGCAGTGCGAATTTATGCTTGCCTAGGGTCCATAGAGGCTGCTCGAGTTCGGTAATAATAAAGCTCACCCATTGATGATGCAGACCCGATGCCGCACTGCCCGCTTCAGGTAACAACTTGCCAAATTTCTCCGCCAGATACAGGCAAATAGCCGCAGACTCAGACAACACAAGATTATCATCGGTTAACACAGGCACTTTGCCACAGGGATTGAGCGTTAAGAAAGCGGCGCTTCGGTGCTCGCCCTTATTCATATCCACAAACGAAAAGGCCCACTCGGCGCCTAACTCTTCTAGCACCCAGGCGACTCGTAATGCACGGCTGCGGGGCATGCCATATAAGGTGATCATATTAACGTCCTTTTAGTGATGACTGATTAACGAGAACGAAGATACACTCTGTCGCGGCAGAGTAAAATACAAAAACGGCGCCGAAGCGCCGTTTCAAATGACTCGGCCAATGACTCATTAGAAGTTCATTGTCAGTTTGGTATAGATATAACGTCCCATAGGGTTGTGTACAGAAATCACATAACCATAGAGGTCGGTATCACCGTCACCAATCGCAAACGGTGGCTCTTCATCGAACACATTGTTCACGCCTAATGTCAGCTTAAACATCTCGTTGAAACGGTAACTACCTGACATATCAACTAATAACTGTGCATCAACCATACGAGACTTGTTGGTTTCGAAGTCTAACACGCCATCAAAGTCGATATCTGGAGTATCTTCGAATTCACCGATATAACTCAGGTTTACGTTGGCCGCGAAGTTATCCATGGTCCAGTTCGTGGTGAGTAACCAGCGATGTTGTGGGAACTTGTACTCGCCAGTGTAATCGAGACCGTCTTTTTCGAAGTTATGTAAGTAGCTGTACTCTAGACCAAACTTCAAATCACCAAAGTTATCTAACTCAAGACCATAGTGGGTTGACAGGTCAACACCCTGCACATCCTGCGAGCTTAAATTGATAAAGCTTGAGTGAATAATGCTGATAGGACCTAAGGTTTGACCCACTTGCGGTGCTAAACGCTCACACACAGTACTGTTTTGATCATTACAGTTTGCGGTGTAAATATCACCCAATGGCTGCTTATCGATCTTGTTATCTTGAGTAATGCTGTAAACATCGAATCCGATATCAAACTTCTGGCTTGGTGCCCAAATCATCCCCAAGTTCCATGTTTCTGACTCTTCGGCATCCAACTCAGAGTTACCTTGGAATTCAGTGTTGTAGTCGAGCGCTTCACAATCCACACCATCGGCGGCGCAGCGATAAGTATCGATAAAGAAGCTACTTTCGCGAGATGGGCCTAAACCGATTTGTGCTAATGAAGGTGCACGGAAACCCGTTGACCAAGAACCACGGCTCGTCAGCTCATCGGTAATCCCCCATTGGAACGCCACTTTAGGGTTAGTGGTTGAACCAAAATCGCTGTAGTGGTCATAACGACCCGCAAGTTGCAGCTCAAAGTTATCCGTCACTGGAATAGAGAACTCCACATAACCCGCGTATTGGTCACGAGAGGCCGCCGCAGAAACCGCTTCGGTACCGAAAATCAGCCCACGTTGGAATTGTTCATCCGGCACGTCGCTCACGCTTTCTTCACGGTATTCTACACCCGCTGCCATCATAATATCGCGGTCCGCCAGCGTGAACGCTTGACCCGAAATGTTCGCCGCATATGAAGTCATGCTCGACAAACCTTGGCGGACAAGGCTAGTCGTGATGGCATCGATCACATCCTGCGAGTTCATCGTGCCACCAAAAGGATTGTAGCGGCCAGCATCGATCTCAGCTTGTAGATAATCGGTTCTGACCCAACCTTGGCTACGATCGCCAGTTTGCATCGATTCACTGCGGCCGCGTTGTACCGAGGCTTCCCAATCCCAAGTTTTGATAGTGCCACGTAACCCAGCAACTAAACGCAGGGTATCAGACTCAATATCCCAACGGCGTGCGCCCGCATCCACAGTACGGAAACGACCGATTTCAATATCTTTGCCCCAAGGATTATTAGGGTGGGTACCCGGTACAGTTAAGGCCGCATCTTCATCCAGAGGTGTGGGCGCACCACCCGCAATAGAAGAGTTATGTTGCGCCGCTAACTCGAGGAAAGCAGTTAAATCGTCATTGAAATGGTAATCGAATTGACCAATAGCCCCGATACGTTCAGCTTCAGGGATCACTAGGTTGTAAGGGCCGTAGTCGAATAGACAACTGCCGCTGGCTGTTGCGCGATCGGGCGGACAGGATGGGTCGATAGTCTTCACGCCATCAACATAAAAATAACCGGGGAAACCACGGGAAGAACGAAAATCCTCACCACCATAAGGACTTTGATCCGCAGTGCCAAAACGGCCTAAATCGGTCGCTGACAGCGTTTCGTTTTTAAAGTAATCAAGGATAATAGATGCACTGCCCTTTTCGGATTTGGTTCCCCAGACAACACTCGCAGTGGTTTCATCGTAACCCGTACCAGGGGTGTCGCCGTAACCTAAGTTAACCTCAATCCCTTCGATGTCTTTTTTCAAGACAATGTTGACTACGCCCGCAATCGCATCGGAACCGTAAATCGCCGACGCACCATCTTTCAGAATATCTATTCGCTCAATCGCTGAAACCGGAATGTTGTTAATGTCGACGAAGGAGTTAGTGATACCTTCAGCAAAAGCACTTGCCGCGACACGACGACCGTTGATCAATACCAGGGTGGCGTCAGGGCCTAAGCCACGTAAACTGATCGAGGCTCCGCCGTTTGCGGTCGAGTCTTGGCTGTTACCACGCGTAGAGAAAGCACCTGCACCGTTCGCAGGCATCCGCTCGAGTAACTGCTGCAGGTTGTCAAACCCCATGTTAGCAATATCTTCTTTGCCGATGGATTGTATCGGCGACGGTCCCTCAATATCGGTACGCTTAATACGAGAACCCGTCACTTCAATACGTTCAACTTTATCAGCACCATTTTCAGCTGCATAGCTAACATTCGGGGCAAACGCCATTGCGATCGCGATAGCACAAGCATTGGGTAGAATCTGAGGTCTTTTCATTTGCATTCCCTAACTTTAGTATTGTTGGAATTAATTTACTTTAATTCAACTTTTTATTAACAATATTCAAGGTAATGTGTTGTGAAACAAAGTCAATGGCCCACTGAAAAAAGTTAAACTTTTGTTACTAATAAAAACCATGTATTTTTCAGCACAAACATCTCAAGATAGTTAACAACTCACTGCATAAAATAGGGACGAAAATGCAAGAACAAACGATTCATGAAGCTGAATTTGAAGCCAACTTAGGCATGTATTGGTTACTCGCAGGGGCCGCTTACTTCACCCTAAGCATTGTAGGTATACCTTTGTTATTGCTTTGGTTTCCTATTGGCTTATGGGGGACGCGTCGCTATATCAACAATATGAGCGCGCGTCTCACCAGCAAAAAGCTGATCGTGCGCAGAGGCATATTAACCCGCACCGAAAATACCGTTCCCTTGGATAAAATTACCGATATCGCCTTAATCCAAGGTCCCATAATGCGCCTAATGGGATTACATAAACTCACAGTCGAAACTGCTGGACAATCGGGAACGGGTGCCTTAATCAGTCTAGTGGGCATAGTCGATGCCCCTAGTTTTAGAGCACAGATTTTGGAGCAGAAGGAACGCTTGAGTGACAAGCATCCACAATCTGAAGCATTACCAGCTACAAACGATAATGCGCTACTCGGCCAGCTTGTCGAAATAACCGCCAGTTTAAAACGTATCGAAGGCTTACTCGCATCCAAACACGATGCTTAACAGTTAATTCGATTCAAATTTAGAATGTATGCATTAATATCAAACAGATATATTTTCACCGATAAGGAAGTACGCACCACGCCATGGACAACTCTGAAGTTAAACCACTCTCCATCAATTGGACTGCACAGCTCGCCCTTGGCATAAAAGCCATGGGACCGGGAGTGTTGATGGCCGCCGCCGCGATTGGGGCTTCACATTTAGTATCATCCACTCGCGCCGGCGCAGAATTTGGTTGGCAATTGGCTTGGGTCATTCTTGGCGTAAATTTGCTGAAATACCCCTTCTTTGCCGCAGGTGCGCGTTACACCGCAGCCACGGGCGAAAGTTTACTGCATGGATATCTTAAGCAAGGTCGGGGTTATCTATGGCTATTCACAGTCCTCAATGTGATAGCTTCTATCGCCAGTACTGCGGGTGTGTGCATGTTAACTGCCGCTATGCTCACCCAGTTTATCCCCTTACCTATTGATGTATTGGCGCTGTTGGTGCTAATAAGCTCACTGTTGTTATTGATTTTAGGGCATTATTCTCTGCTCGATAAACTGACCAAAATCATTATGTTTGCCCTGACGCTCACCACTTTAATTGCGGTCGCGCTGGCATTTGATCATATGAAAGCACTGGAAAGTCAGTTTGTGTCGCCCTCACCTTGGCAGTGGGCCCATGTGGGATTTTTAGTCGCGATGATGGGATGGATGCCAGCGCCGATTGAAGTCAGCGCATGGAATTCATTGTGGTTGCTGGAAAAACAAAAGACTTCGCCGGTAACACCATCACAAGCTCTGCTCGATTTTAACTTAGGCTATATCGTCACCGCCCTGCTGGCAGTGGTCTTTCTGGCCTTGGGCGCCCTGGTAATGCATGGCAGCGGCGAACATTTTTCTGAATCGGGTGCCCAATTTGCAAATCAGTTAATCAACTTATATAGCCAAGTCATGGGCGGTGAAAGCAGATATTTGATTGGCATAGTGGCGTTTTTATGTATTTTCAGCACCACTGTCACCGTCATCGATGGCTATAGCCGCACCTTGAACATGGGCTGGCAACTACTCTCCAAGTCAGTAGTGTCAGAAGTACAAGCGGATAAACTTCTGACAGGCATTATGCTCAGTGTCAGTGCGTTAGGATTGTTATTAATCCTGTTTTTTAAGGGCGCACTGCTGCCATTACTGGAGTTTGTGATGATCTTGGCCTTTATGACCACAGTGGTCTTTGCATGGTTAAATTATCGTCTAATGACCAGCAGCCAACTCCCAGAAGCTGACCGCTACGGCACAAAAATGAAATGCCTCTCTTGGATAGGCTTAAGTTATTTACTTATTTTTGCCGTACTTTTTATTTACTGGTACTGGGTAAAGGCCTAGCAGGTGTTCAACGCTAGCGTGATATTAATGATTAACACCACAAATACCGCTGAATCCTGCATCTTCAGGTTGTTTGGGTATATACTATCTGCTCTTAAACCAGACTGCGCAGCCGCGCCTAGAGATGACCATGATAAACAATGATATTTTGCGCCGTTTGCGCTTCGTATTCGATTTTAGCAACGCCAAAATGATTAAGATTTTTGCCAAAGTGGGTAGAGAAGTCTCCACCGAAGAGATAATTAACTTACTGCGCAAAGAAGAGGAAGAAGGTTATAAAGCCTGTAACGATACCACCCTATGTCAGTTTTTAGATGGTCTAATCATCGAAAAGCGTGGTCTACGTGAAGGTGCTGAAATTCCTAAACCAGTATCAAAATTAAACAATAACTTAATCTTCAAAAAATTACGTGTTGCCCTCGAAATGCGTGAGGAAGATATTGTGGCCACCCTAGCGCTCGCCGAAGTGCAAATGTCTAAATCTGAATTAAGTGCCCTGTTCCGCAACCCGGACCATAAAAACTTCAAAGCCTGTGGCGATCAGATCCTGCGCAACTTTATCCGTGGCTTATCGCTAAAATACCGCGGAGTCTAATGTTTCTTCCGCTTAAAATAACAAACGCAGCCTTGGCTGCGTTTTTGTTTTTATCTCGCCGTTAAACAAGCTTTTGCTTGGCAGATGTATTTACAATCAATTAACAGAACTCTGTTTTAAACAGTAAGAATTGCCTGTGCTGCAAAAAAGCCACAAATAGCGCACGACACAGGCAACAAAGATCACATTTCGTGATAACCTTACGTGACCTATAGCACGTCTCAAGCACGTACCGAACCACTTAAACAATAACTCAAAGGTTACCCATGGACGATAATAAACGCCCCCTCTATCTTCCGTTTGCAGGACCTGCCATTCTTGAAGCGCCATTGATTAACAAGGGCAGTGCATTTTCTGAAGAAGAGCGTATTTTCTTTAACCTCGAAGGCTTAGTACCCTATGCCATTGAAACTATTGAAGAACAAGCATCGCGCGCCTACGATCAGTTCAGAAGTTTCAATAACGATCTCGATAAGCACATTTATCTGCGCAACATTCAAGACACCAACGAAACCCTGTTTTATCGTTTAGTGCAAAATCATATCAGCGAAATGATGCCAATTATCTACACCCCAACGGTAGGTTTGGCCTGTGAGCGCTTCTCGAAAAACTATCGCCGTAACCGTGGTCTGTTCATCTCTTACCCAAACAAAGACAGAATTGACGACATCCTCAATAACTCGACTCGCCAAAAAGTAAAAATCATCGTTGTGACCGACGGTGAGCGCATCTTAGGCTTAGGCGACCAGGGTATTGGCGGCATGGGGATCCCGATTGGTAAATTGTCACTCTATACCAGCTGTGGTGGGATCAGTCCCGCGTATACACTGCCAATAACCTTAGACGTAGGTACCGACAATCCACAGTTGCTGGAAGATCCTATGTACATGGGTTGGCGCCATCCGCGTATTGGTGGCGAAGAGTATGCCGAGTTTATCGAAGCCTTTATGCAAGCCGTGCATGTACGTTGGCCAGATACTCTGATCCAATTCGAAGATTTTGCCCAAAAGAATGCGATGCCAATCCTTGAGCGTTATAAGGATCGCTACTGCTGCTTTAACGATGACATTCAAGGCACCGCCGCTGTGACTGTGGGTTCATTACTCGCCGCCTGTAAAGCCGCGGGCACAGAGCTGAACAAACAACGAGTTGCCTTTTTAGGTGCGGGTAGCGCAGGCTGCGGTATTGCCGAAGCTATCGTTGCGCAAATGGTGTCTGAAGGGATCAGCGACGAGCAAGCCCGTAGCCAAGTCTGCATGGTTGACCGTTGGGGTCTGCTACTCGACAACATGCCTAACCTGTTGCCATTCCAACAAAAATTGGCCCAAAAATGTGCCGATATCAGCAACTGGAATAACTTCAGCGACAATATTTCACTGCTCGATGTGGTCAATAACGCTAAGCCAACGGTGCTGATTGGCGTATCGGGCGCACCGGGTTTGTTTACCGAAGAAATTGTTCGTGCCATGCATAGCCACTGCGAACGCCCAATTATCTTCCCACTGTCAAACCCCACCAGCCGTGTTGAAGCGACGCCAAAAGACATTCTGCACTGGACGTCTGGCCAAGCCTTAGTGGCAACGGGTAGCCCGTTCGAACCTGTGGTTGTTGATGGCGAGACCTATGAAATCGCGCAATGTAACAACAGCTTTATCTTCCCAGGCATTGGTTTAGGTGTACTCGCCTCGGGTGCCCGCCATGTCTCCGATGCGATGTTAATGGCATCGAGCCGCGCGCTCGCCGAATGCTCACCGTTAGCCATTAATGGCTCAGGGCCACTCCTGCCAAAGCTGGAAGATATTCACTCAGTGAGTAAGCATATTGCCTTCGCCGTCGGTAAAGTGGCGATTGAGCAAGGCTTATCCTTGCCTGCGAGTGATGAGCTGCTGATGCAATCTATCGAAGATAATTTCTGGAAGCCAGAGTACCGCCGTTATAAGCGTACTTCTTTCTAATTTCAGACATTATTCCAATAAAAAGCCCGTCAATCGACGGGCTTTTTATTAGGTCAAACTCACAGCTTAAGGCGCCATCACCTGTTTAAAGCTATTGAGCATAGAGCGATCGGTGCGGGCCTTTTTCAACTTACGCAGGCTTTCTTTGAGCGACTCATCGGCCAAACGGGTAAATATCCCATTGTATTCCTTCTCGTTAATCGCTTCGTCCGTATCCGCCTGCTCAGAAATCTCCTGTGCAACACGGCTGAGTTGCAACCAAGCATTAGCGATATAAAAACCATGGAATTCAGCCTGTGGCATTAAATTACGCGCACTGGCGGGTAACGCATCCCACGCTTGGCTAAATTTAGTTTCTCTGTCTTCTAACAGCTCGGCACATAAACCTTGATAGGCCGCTAATAGGCTCTCGGGCAATTTCGCCATAGGTAACACTTTATTGGCAACATTGTAAGAAATCCGCTCGGCGGTTTCGCGATACTCAACTGATACTTCAGCCATAATTTCTCTCTTAACTTAAGCGGCTTAAAATTGGCCGCTAATATACAAACCATAAACCCCATTGTGGGCTAAAGGTGTCACAGTGATCCCTTTATAGGGCTCAGTAAAATACCAACCCGCCAGTGCGCCAATGGCAGCGCCGGCGAGGACATCTTCTAAATAGTGCTTATCGCTCTCGACTCGGGTATAACCCACATAAGTCGCCGCAAGATACGCCGGCAGACCATATTGCCAGCCATAACGCTGCTGAATAAACGTGGCTGCCATAAAACTATCCGAGGTGTGCCCGGATGGGAAAGAATCATCACCACTGCCATCGGGTCTATCCTTATTGACACCCAGCTTAAGCCCTTCGACTATGACTCGGCTCGAGACTGCTGCTTTAAGTAATTGCCACGAGCCTTCATTCCCCTCTTCATAGAATAGGGTCGCGCCCAAAGCCGTCGCCGGCAGGAGTAAATGAACCACATCGCCCGAGGTCTCGATATCATCCGAGTTTGCCCAACTCGCTCCCGTGAACAGTAACAGTGCGGCACAGAGTAATTTTTTCAAGGGTTTTCCTTATTGGGTGAGATCCAAGGCGACGTTTATACCTTGATAGCGGAATGAATGCAAAAATTGCCAATACACAATGTAAACAATTAGTGAAAAACTTATGTTAGGATAATAGTTAGCTATCTGTTTCAAAGTGAACAGGAAATCTATCTCTTGCGATATTGCCGACGATTCTTTGCCATAGCACTACTCCTCTTCACAGGGCAAGCATACCTAGCTTTAGCTGAAGAGCCGCCACAGGTCGAACAAATATTCAAATTATTTGATAGCGGCGAGACAATGTCCCGTGAAGCCATCGAGAAAAATATTGCTTTACTAGAGCAGTACATCTCAAGTGATGATATAGAACGTATTGAAAAACTGAACCAAATCAAGTGCTGGAGCCAACCTTCAGATGATGAAGGCCAAATAACTAACGCGCTTAATTATGCCGAGCAAATGCTCTCACATATTCCATCTACCGCTTCGGCCCATTTTATTACCGATATAACCCTTTGCCATGCTTGGTTTTTACAGCTAAGTGGTGATATTAGCGGAGCTATGGAAGGTTATAATAAAGGCGTGAAAAGCGCATACGCGCATGAAGATATAAAACTCATTGCCGATGCCCGCAGTCTTCGTGGAGCACTACACTCCTATATTGGTGACTTTTCAGAGGCATTAGACGATCTTGTCACCGCCCAAGGGCTTTATGAATCATTAAATCTCACAGGCTGGGCCAATATAAACTTGACCGATATTGCCACCA
Source organism: Shewanella sp. Sh95 (assembly GCF_001308045.1). Classification (NCBI taxonomy): domain Bacteria; kingdom Pseudomonadati; phylum Pseudomonadota; class Gammaproteobacteria; order Alteromonadales; family Shewanellaceae; genus Shewanella; species Shewanella sp. Sh95. The sequence continues at coordinate 62,743 of NZ_LGYY01000146.1, read as the reverse complement.
GCTTTAGACGCTATGGCGACCCTGAAAGCGCAATAAAATACTATCAAAAACTCAAAGAGTTATATTTAAAAAATGGCAATATGGATCAAGTTGCTGGTGTAACTTCAGATATTGGACTCGCCCTAGATGAAATAGGGGAGCATGAGCAAGCAATAGAGAACTTTCGCTTTAGTTACCAATATTTTAAAGATCACAAGTACAAGCTTGTGGCTGCAATAAATGCAACGAATATAGCCTACAGTCTTATTCAATTAAACCGGCTACAGGAAGCGGAAAACTATTTAAAGGAGGCTGCACTCGACATTACAGAGAAAGAGCCCGGAGCTTATGGTTTTATGAAGCTTTTTATGGCAAAAATCCTTTATCAACAAGCTCTTTACCCAGAGGCGCTAACTGAACTAGCCTCAGCCGAAAATGCTTTTCGGACCATGCATAATGACCGTGGTCTTATTCAACTGTTACAACTCAAGAGTGATATCTATGCTGCGATGGGGGACTTACAGCAAGCCTACTATACTCTGCAGCAATTTGTTGATCTAACGAAGAAAGTTGATAACAACTCCACGGCTCACCAGACAACTGAATTAAAAGTAAAATTTGATACCAGTAGGATCGAGTCTGAAAACAAGCGATTGATTGATAATCAAAAATTAAAAGAGCAAGAATTAGCCTTGCTCGAAAAAAATAAGTCACTACAGCTTATCATTCTGCTGTTGACGGGCTGTATTTTGGGCATAGTATCGCTATTTGCCTATAAGCAAGTGCACAGAAACCGCCAACTACAAACCATCGCCTTAACCGATTATCTCACCCAATTGCCTAATCGCAGGCATATATACGCCCAAGCAGAGCAGTATTTTCAGCAAGCGCTTAAACAGCAAATGCCTTTTTCGATCATCATCTTCGATGCCGATCATTTTAAAAAAATCAACGATAACTTCGGCCACGAAATTGGCGACCAAGCACTTTTAACCATAGCCCAGGCCTGCAAAGAATTTGCCGCTGACTGCAATCAAATCGGCAGGATCGGCGGTGAGGAGTTTTTGATCTTATTACCCAATACCAGCGCTGAACGCGTTTGGGATCTGGCCCATGAATTACAAAGCTTAATCAGCCGTTACGGCACCATTAATTTACCGGAAGAGTTAAAACTGACTGTTAGTGCAGGAGTTGCCACCTTATGTCCAGAGACAAAGCCTCAAGATGAAAGCTTTGCCCGTTTACTGAAACGGGCAGATAGCGCGCTGTACGAAGCCAAAAATGCCGGAAGAAACTGTGTTAAAGCTGCGGAACTTACCTGCTAGCTGAATTATTTTTACGCCAAAAAATCTGATTTTCGAGGGGGGGCTGCAGTGCACCAAACCATTTTTGATAGACCTTTGCAAACTCCCCTGACTCTTTTAGCTTTTCTAACTCAACTTGCCAACGCTGCACAGTCTCGGCAGGTGTCCCCTTCGAGAAAGCAAGATAAAGATGGATTTCAGCGATAATATAAACAGGTTTAATAGCCGAGTCCTTCGCCCCAACATCTTCAAGTATATGCTTTACCGCCAGATCAGCCTGACACCAGAATCGTATCCGCGAAAACAACAGCTGTTTAGCCGATTGCTGTGGAAAACTTGCCACTAAGAGGGCATTAACTCCCTGCTGTTGCAACAGTTGTGCCCCCACAGACTCTCGATACACACCAACAATTCCCGCCGTATTCACATCCAACAAGTGATTGATGCTGATAGGATCGTCCGCTCTGGTGTAAAGAGTAATGTTACTAGTCGCGATGGGACCAATAAAATCAAAATTGGCTTCCCGCTCATCGCTAATAGATGTCGCAAACAGCAGCACATTTGCCGTTGTACTCGCGATCGAATACGCCCGCGCCCAAGGCAATACTTCAATCTTTTCTTGCTGTCCAAGGCGAGCTTGCAGCATATTCACCAGTTCCACCCCAAAACCAGTGGGTACACCATCTTGCTCAAAACTCATAGGCGGCCAAGCTTCTGTGACTAAACGCACTGGAGCCACTATCGCAAAGCTTAGCCCTGAATAACCTAAGCTCACACCTAATAACAATCGATAGCAGTACTTGGAGATGGCGGATAACATAGGCAAGACCAAAGGGGAAGTTTAATCTTAATCATAGATCTGATTTACGCACAGAAGAAAGTAACAATTGCTGTTTGGCTTAAATGCCCTAAACACTAAACTCGTCCGCAGCGGCTTAAAACTGCTATCATAGCGCCATCTTATTAAGTTCAACGCAGCTTCCATGTCAACCACAGCAACCTCTCCCGCCAATATTCCCGATGCAGCCACCCTATCCCGCCTCGCTTTACAAATTAAAAACTGGGGAAAGGCGCTCGGTTTTGCCCAAATAGGGATTTGTGACACCGATTTAACCGCGGAAGAAGCTAAGTTGGAAGCGTGGTTAGATAAAGGATATCAAGGAGAAATGGCCTACATGGCCACCCATGGCATGATGCGTGCCCGCCCCCACGAGTTGCACCCTGGCACAGTTCGAGTGATTTCTGCTCGGATGGATTATTTGCCGCCAGAGGCGGGGTTTGCCACTAACTTAGCCTCGCCGAATATGGGCTATATCTCGCGTTACGCAGGCGGTAGGGATTACCACAAACTTATCCGTGCCCGCTTAAAAAAGCTGGGCGATCAAATCAGTAGCGAGCTTGTCGCCTTGGGGTTTGATGCCGCCGACTTCAGGCCCTTTGTCGATTCGGCCCCAGTGCTAGAACGCCCACTCGCCGAAAAAGCTGGCATAGGTTGGACAGGTAAGCACTCACTTATCCTTAATCACGATGCTGGCAGTTGGTTCTTCCTCGGGGAATTACTGATCAACCTGCCCTTACCCGTAGACATTCCGATCCAAGAAGACTGCAACACCTGCGTGGCCTGCATCACCTCCTGCCCGACAGGCGCCATAGTCGAGCCTTATACCGTGGATGCACGGCGCTGTATTTCTTATCTCACAATCGAATTACAGGGTGCCATTCCCGAGGAGTTTCGCCCCTTAATGGGAAATCGCATTTACGGTTGTGACGATTGTCAGTTGGTGTGTCCGGTCAATCGCGAGGCGCCGCTGACTCAGGAGAGTGATTTCCATATTCGGCCTAAACTCAAGCAGCCTGAACTGCTCACCTTGTTTGCGTGGAGCGAAACCGAGTTTCTTAAACAGACCGAAGGCAGCGCCATTCGCCGTATTGGTCATCAGCGCTGGCTACGCAATATCGCCGTCGCCCTAGGCAATGCGCCGAGTTCGCCGCAAATCATCACTGCCCTTGAGCAACGTAAAGCCCAAGCAGATGTCGATAAAATGGTGAAAGAACATATCGATTGGGCCCTAGCACAGCAACATGCGGGCGGCTCACAAGCCAATAACCGTAAAACGGAGCGACTGGTTCGGGTCATTCAAAAAGGCCTACCAAGGGATGCCTAGCATCTTAGCTTAATGCCTTAATTCATACTGGCAACAATCACTTGTGTGGCATCAAAGCAGGCAAAGCATGGCTCGCCTACGTTGAGCGTTTGAATATCGGCCAGTGGCATCACCGAATAGATAATCTCTTTGCCACCAATTTCTATGGCTAGTTCAGCCTTATCGGCAAGTTCAGTCACACTCAGTAAGTGCCCACTGACACAATTTTGCCCAGCGCTCTGGCAGGCATCACGACTGGCCGTCACTGCGGGTGCCTTAAACAACAATAAAATCGATTGGTCCAAAGCTAACTGCAGACGCTCAAAACTGGCATGGGTCACTGAGATTTGGATCTGTTGCCCCCCCGCCAATGTCACCTTCAGGCTGTCATTCAAACCGAGTGGCTCAATGCTGTGGATACGCCCCGTTAATTGGTTGCGAGCACTGGTTTTAAGGGAGAAATGCGCCATCACATCTAACAAACTGTGCATATCGACCGAATCATCAAGCAACGCCGACAGCGCCATTTCCTGCACCTGCGAGGTGATGGAATACACCTTAAGTAAACGCTCACCAAACTCGGTAAGTTTGGCGCCACCACCGCCCTTACCACCCTTTTCACTGCTGACGACGGGCTCGGGCATAGTGGTGTTCATCTCGTTTATTGCATCCCACGCGGCCTTATAGCTGATCCCCGCCAACTTAGCGCCCTGGCTGATAGACCCAGTATTAGCCACTTGGCGCAACAAAGCTATCCGCCGAGGATTGGCGAAGGGTTTGTCCCCCAATGACAATGTCAATAGTGCGTGTAAGTCCATGTTCCTGCGCGCCTTAGCTTAAGTGAATGCTATTGTCCCCGATCAATCTTGAGATACCAATACGTTCGGTCGGAATTCTCCGCCGAGGTATTAGCGTTTTCGCCAATAAACCGAGCCGAGATCACTAATTTACGCATCGGGACTTGAACGATCGATATATAGATTGATATATAACGATCACTTTTTATCACGGAGGAACACCATGATCTCGCTCAAACACTTTTTGCGTTTTACCACAGCCTCAGTCGTTGGCTTAGCACTCAGTTGTAGCATCAGCTTTGCCGCAGACCAAGAACAAGTGACGGTTTTTGCCGCCGCATCCCTCACGAATGCGCTTAATGAGATTGGCCAGCAGTACGAAAAGGAACATCAAAGGAAAGTGATTTTCTCCTTCGCCTCCTCCTCAACGCTCGCCAAACAAATCGCTAATGGTGCGCCCGCCGATCTGTTTATCTCCGCCAACCAAAAATGGATGGATTACCTCGTCGAGGCCAAGGCGGTCAATGCCAATAGCCGCATTACCCTGTTAAAAAATACCTTAGTGCTGATTGCCGAAAAGAATAGCCCAGTAGACCAAGTCACCCTAAACAGCGATTGGGATATTAAGGCCGCGGTCAATGGCAGCCGCTTAGCGGTGGGCGACCCAGATCATGTCCCAGCCGGACAATACGCCAAGCAAGCGCTTGAAAACCTGAATCTTTGGAAAACCGCCGAGCCACTGCTGGCGAGAGCAAACAATGTCCGCGCCGCTCTAGCATTGGTAGAACAGGGCGAAGCACCGCTTGGTATCGTGTACTCGACCGATGCCAAAGTCGCGCAAAAGATTAAAATTGTGGCAACCTTCCCCGCCACCAGCTATAGCCCGATTGAATATCCCAGCGCCTTAACAAAGCAGGAATCAACCGCCAGCGCTAAAGACTTTAATCAATACCTTCAAAGCTCAAGTGCAAAAGCAGTATTTGAAAAATATGGCTTTGGAGTGAACTAGTGCTGAGTGATGTTTTAGTAAGTGGCTCGCTGTTTAACGGGCCACTGCTCAGCGAATACGAAACCGCCGCGCTACTGCTGAGCCTCAAAGTCTCGGCGGTTGCCGTGCTCGCCAGTTTACCCTTAGGCATTTTATGCGCTTGGTTGCTAGCGCGCGTGGAGTTTCCCGGTAAGGCTATCTTCGACAGTCTCCTACATCTCCCACTGGTGTTACCGCCCGTGGTGGTGGGTTACCTGCTGCTCATCAGTATGGGGCGTCAGGGCGTAATCGGGCAGTGGCTCTATAACTGGTTTGGCATAAGTTTTAGCTTTAGCTGGCGAGGTGCGGCACTCGCCGCCGCAGTGGTCTCCTTTCCTCTGATGGTCAGAGCCATACGTCAATCCTTCGAAACCGTTGATATTCGCCTCGAACAGGCGGCGCGCACCTTGGGAAGCAGCCGCTGGCGGGTATTTTTGACCATTACCCTGCCACTCACCTCGCCCGGCATAGTCTCTGGGATGATCATCGCCTTTGCCCGCAGCCTAGGGGAATTTGGCTCGACAATTACCTTCGTCTCTAATATTCCCGGCGAAACTCGCACCATTCCGCTGGCCATGTATTCCTTTATCGAAACACCGGGAGCGGAATATCAGGCAATGCGCCTGTGTATCATCTCGATAGTAATAGCCCTGGCTTCTTTGCTCGCCTCCCAATGGCTCACGAAAAAAGCCCTCAAAAGAACGGCAAGTGTATGTTAAACATCAATATTGAAAAACAACTCGGCCAACTACAACTTAAGGTGAACACCCAGTTACCTTTACAGGGCGTCACCGCCGTATTCGGCCGCTCAGGAGCGGGCAAAACCTCCTTAGTGAATTTACTCGGCGGATTAACCACGCCAGACAAAGGCGAGATTAGCTTGGGCGATACACTATTGTTCAAGCATAAAACCGTTAATCTGCCCCCTGAAAAACGCCGAATTGGCTATGTCTTTCAAGAAGCGAGATTATTTCCCCATTACAGTGTGAAGGGCAATCTCACCTATGGAATGCGCTATAAAGCACCTGAATTGTTCGACAAAGTGGTCTCGCTACTGGGTATAGAAAAACTTTTAAGCCGCTATCCCAGCACACTGTCTGGCGGTGAAAAACAACGGGTCGCCATTGGCCGAGCCCTACTCATCTCGCCGCAAATGCTATTGATGGACGAGCCCTTAGCTTCCCTCGATTTACCCCGAAAACGCGAATTGCTGCCTTACCTACAAACCCTAGCGCAGGAATTGAAGCTACCCATCGTCTATGTGAGCCACAGCTTGGATGAAATCCTACAACTTGCCGACCATATGTTGGTGTTGCATCAAGGAAAAATGATCGCCCAAGGACCGCTAACACAGGTATGGAATAGTGAACAAATGCGCCCCTGGGTACCATTGCAGGAATTAAGTTCGCTGCTGAGCGCCAGAATCTCCGACAGACATCCTGATTATCCAATGACCAGACTGTTGATGGATGACGGCAATCAGCTCTGGGTCAGCGGCCAATTACCGCCCACCCATAAACAGTTAAAGGTGCGCATTCAAGCGAACCATGTTTCGGTTTGCACAGAGGAACCTAAAGGCTCGAGTATTCGTAATTTACTAAGAGGAAACATAAAAGAGCTCTACCCCAGCGATAATGGCGAGCAAATTCAGCTAAAAATTGCCCTTGGCAAAGAAGAACTGTGGGCCAATATCACCCCATGGGCTTGTGACGAGTTACAACTCGCTCCAGGAAAGGCTATCTATGCCCAAATCAAAGGCGTGACTATGACGCAAATGGATATTGCTGAGTCCCACTGAGTGGAATATTTAGCGCAAAATTCAGACACAAAAAAACCGACTCTAGGTCGGTTTTAATCCCTTTGAAGGGATGGTACCAGAGGACGGACTCGAACCGTCACGCTTTTAAGGGCGGCGGATTTTGAATCCGCTGTGTCTACCGATTTCACCACTCTGGCATCAAGATTTAGAGCTAACAAAAACAACTAGCTGGCTCTAAGTGCTGGGAATTATACCTTTGCCTTTGACAATGGCAAGCCCTTTTGAAAGGCTGGGTGGCAAATTAGTTTTAACCGCTCAAAAATCAGTCTTATATAGGATTAAAGCCCTACATAGCTCGATAAGAAGACATTTATCACGCCTGATTCTACTCAGCTCCGTGGGAAAGCAAAAATTGCGCGTATTCCCTGTCACTTTTTTGTATATGGTTAACTAACCAGGATTTTAAAAATGCCATAAGTTCATCGGCAACATCTTCACCTCTCGCTACCCGCTTCTGGAAATCCAGCACCTGACCGACAAGTTGAGCATGCTTTTCTTTATGTCCAGCTGTTTGAGGATAACCAAAGCGTGCAAACAGTTCTTCTTCATAGGAAAAATGATTCGCGGTGTAATCCACAAGTCCTTGAACAATCCGTTTAATCGCTTCGAGGCCATAGGCTTCGCTTAAGGTACGGTGCAATTCGTTAACAAGAGAGACTAAGCGTTGATGCTGGCGGTTAATCTCCGGCATACCGATATCAAGTTCTGGCCCCCATTTTACAAATAGTTGGCTTTGGGCTTGATTAGAGGTAAATAGCTGCTTATCCACATGGAAACGATGTAGCAGTGAACCAATCTCCTGAGACATATTATAAACCTTAAGACTAGATAGATTGGTTAGATTAGTATGATGTGCATTTTTCAACGCTAATTCAGTCATCGCGTTGATATTTTTGTTAATTTCCTCTGCAACTGCATGCTGCTCTTCCGATGCAGTGGCAATTTGATGAGACATATCCGTAATGCTTTCAACGTGAGTGACAATTTCACCCAAAGATTGATGCGCTTTCTCTACCATCAAGGCGGTTTCATCGGCGATAGTGACGTTTTTTAACATCACTTCAACCCCTTGTTGAGCGCCCTTTTGTAATGCGGTTATCTGCTGTTGAATTTCGGCGGTCGCCTCTGAGGTACGTTTTGCCAAATTACGGACTTCATCGGCAACAACCGCAAATCCACGGCCATGCTCACCCGCTCGGGCACTCTCAATCGCCGCATTAAGAGCCAATAAGTTGGTTTGTTCGGCCACTTGCGAGATAGTCTCAATAATGCTGCTAATGCTATTCGTATCGGCGGCAAGGTGTTCAATCACTGCTTTTGTTTGGTGAATTTGCGAAGTCATATCGCTGATTTTATTGACAATAGCGCCCATGACTTCATCACCATGTTTAGCTGAAGTCTGCGCAATATCAGCGGCTTGCGCGGTATTAGCCGCATTGTGTGACACTTCTTGTACGGTTGAAACCATCTGGGTCATGGCCGTTGCCGCAAGCTCGGTTTGACGTTCTTGCTCCAAAACGCCTTGTTTTGCCTGCTCACTAATCGTCTTTATGTCGGTGGCGACCTTCTTCATCCATTCGCTGGTATCAACTAGAGATAGAATAGTACGACTCACATCTTCGCCCATGCGATTGATGCTGTGAACGACAGTGTGAAACACTCCCGCATCTTTCTCATCAAGCTGGTAACTCAAATCACCGTCACCCAAGTGATGAGCCGCACGCTCGAGGTGCCTCAGATTACGGATAAGTTTGTTAATGTTAAAAAATAGAATAAGGGCAAGTGCGATTAAACATAAGGTTGCAACCCAATGCGCGCTACTAAGCAAACAATAAAGGGGATATAAAAGTAAGACCATAGGAGCGAAAATAATACCATATCCCATAGTGCCCTTTTTAACAGTGGTGCTAGCCATTTTTGGCTCCTTCAAAAATGCAGTCTAACTTCAATCAATGCTAAAACGGATTAGCAAATACCTTGTTCTTGGTATCACTTAATAGTTACTACTCTTAAGACTAGTCCCGAATGAAGTAAGAAACAAAGCCCAAAAGATTGAGTTTGATAAAATTTCATCACCCGCTAAATTTGAAGTAGATCACAGGGTTAATCTTTGGTTACAAGATTGTTTTAGGACGTCGATTTTTTATTGATCAGGATCAGTATTTGCTGACAGTAAGAGCGCTAGTGTATGGATGACTTCACAAGAAAGAGGATTTCAATCATGGCATTTTGGTTAGATTTAATGTTCGGTAACCCAATTGGTTTACTTTCAATGATCGTTATCTTTAGCACTATAGGGATAATTTCTTATATCACTTGGATGTTTATCGTGAAGTCAGCGCAACAATCGTAGTTTTTGCTTCCAAATTGTTATTCTGTTCATTGTAGCTTGTAAAAATTGCACGTTGTTATGGGGGTTCCATTAACCCCCATTTTTTATGCCTGTAATTTCGCGTTAGAGCCAACGCTACACTTAAGCTGCGTGTTTACGGTTTTGTACTAAGCCATTGAGAAACTGCGGGCGCGCTTTAATCAGATGTTGCATTTCTTCTTCACTTGGTTCCCCTGCAGGTAAACGTAAAACGCCCCGATTTAAGTAGATACGTGCTTTCATCGAAATTTTATAGTCTGCTGTGGGCCCTTGGATTGCGTAATGACGTTCATTACCTAAACATTCGAGGATACAGGCACTGAGCAAACTTTTGACCGCGGGTTCGTTTTGCGGCAATGTCAAAATAGTGGCTCCTTGCAAAAAGAATTCTCGTAATAATGCTCGCTCTGCACGATCCAGCAAATTAACTTTTGCTTCAATGGTCTCGGTGATGCGCTTATCACTTAAATGACGAATCGACTCATCTAATCCCAAGTTCAATAACTGAGTTAAAAAATACGCGATCGAGATAATAAGTCCAAGCCCGACAAAATGTGCGTGCTCGGGTACAAACTTATCCAGTGCCAGCAAAGTAAGAATATTTGACGGCATCGCCAATAAAACTGCACAACTCACCATTAGCCACAGCATAACCCGAAACATTACCTTCTTAGGGTTAAACAACTTCACTGAATCGAATTTGAGTTTAATCATAGTGTTATCCCAGTGACAAAAAATTGAACTTAGCCAAGACCAAGCAAGTTTGATGCCATTGCTTTATTCAATATTGAGGGATTTTTCACTGGGATAACATGCGAAATTTTTTAAGCTTGAGTCTATGCTTATAAGCATCCAACTTGCTATCAGATAAAGATTATTTAAGATGCTGACATTCTTCAGTCAATTTATAAAAAGCCCGATTGGTAGGCACCTCACCTTGTCAATTGTGCTATTCAGCTCCTTAATCACACTAATGACGACAGCCTACCAACTCATTAGCGATTATCGTGGCGATGTTAGTCGGATTGATCGGGTATTTTCTAATATCGAGAAAGCTAACCTGGATGTATTAGCCGCAAGTATTTGGGTAATAGATGAAAGACTGATTAACACCCAACTAAATGGTCTCATCCAACTACCTGATATTAACTACATTTCAATCAAAGATGATAGTGGTCAATCGTGGAACGGAGGAACCCCAAAACCAACTCATACTTTAAATAAAATCTTTCCTCTGGTGTATAAATCACCGACCGACAATATCAACGTTGGTACTTTAGAAGTACAAGTAGACATGGATGCCATTTATGACCGCCTTTACGATAAAGCCATCCTTATTTTACTCTCCAATGGCATAAAAACCTTCTTAGTCGCTGGATTTATTCTATTTTTAGTCTGGTACAACATCACTAAACATCTCGATAAACTCAGTAAATACTGCAAACGGATTAACTTAGACGCGGACTTCGAACCCCTTCAATTTGAACGTAAGGAGAAAATCGATGAGTTTAAACAAGTTGCTGATGCGATTAACAGCATGCAAGGGCAACTTCGCAGCTCATTTGAAGCACTGAAAAGTTCTAAAGCAGAGTTACAAACAGCATTAGAAGATAGAGAGCGTTTACTGAAACTCGAACGTAGTTATAAGGAAGAACTAGCAAGACAAGTTAAAGAGCGAACCCAAGAGTTAGAGCAATCCTTAGCCGCTCTAAAGCGCGCACAGCAGGTGTTAGTTGAACAGGAAAAAATGGCCGCCTTAGGAGGATTAGTGTCTGGTGTGGCGCACGAAATTAATACCCCCATTGGTATTTGCTTAACGGCGGCCAGCGCACAATTAAATCATATAGAAGAACTCATTGAGCTTATCCATAGTGAGCACGCGACACTCGACGAAATCAATGCGATTTTGGACGAGTATCAACAAAGCTGTGAGCTTATAGTTCGTAATATCACCAAAGCCAGCAGCCTAATTCAAAAATTCAAGACTATTGCTATCGACCGCAGCCACGAAGAGCATCAGTGCATCAATCTGCAAAGGCAGCTTAAAGAGATTTTAGCGTCTAGCTTGATAATGCATCCTAAACTCAACGCAAAAACCGACCTACAAGTCGATCCCAACTTAAATATTCAAACTAATGTGAGTCTATTAAACCAAATCGTCAGTAATATATTGTCCAACGCTTATACCCATGCATTTCAAGACCGAGAAGATAATCAGATACAAATCTCCGCCAGTATTGAGCAGGGCTTTGTGAATATCAGCATCCAAAATAATGGCGTCGCAATCCCCCCCGAAGTCGCTGAACATATGTTCGAGCCTTTCTTTACCACCAATAGAAGTAAAGGCGGCACGGGATTAGGTTTATCCGCTGCCTTTAATGCAGTCACCTTGTTAAAAGGTTCAATGAGCTATCAAGCAGACTCTTCACTTGGCGGCGCGCAATTTAACATTCGCATTCCTCTTAACCAATGCGATGCGCCTAAGATAACCACTCACCACGAGTTCACTATTTGAAAATATTTAGAACAATAAAACATACAAATTGGATTATTCGTTAGCTAATTGTGCCAACCGAGAAAGGACACGGCTCGCCGCCACAAATCCAAAAGTACCAGTGACCATAGTCACAGCACCAAACCCCGAAGCACAATCCATCCGCATGCTACCATCGGCGGTGGCTTTAGTACTACAAACCGAGCCATCAGCTTGAGGGTAAACGAGCTGTTCACTAGAAAAAACGGCATCCACAGCAAAACGACGTTGTACATTTTTGGAGAAGTTATATTCACGGCGAAGAATATTACGCACTTTTGCAAGCAACGGATCTTGATAGGTCTTAGCCAAATCAGTCAGTTGGATCTGTGTTGGATCAACTTGCCCACCAGCACCACCTACGGTCACTATCTTGATTTTTTGACGTTTGCACCAAGCAATAAGCGCTGCTTTTTGTTTAACCGCATCAATACAATCAACAACATAATCAATATTGCCGCCTGACTGAGAACCTAGTAAATAGTCACCCAGATTGTCGACCGTAATAAAATCTTCTACTTCATTGACTTGGCAATCAGGATTAATCTCGCGGATCCGTTTGGCCATAACTGCAACCTTAGAATCGCCAATAGTTGAGGTAAGCGCATGAATTTGACGGTTAGTATTGGTCACGCAGATATCATCTAAATCAATTAAGGTAATTTGACCAATACCACTCCTTGCCAATGCCTCAGCCGCCCAAGTGCCCACACCACCAATACCAATTACCACGACATGAGATGCTGCAAATTTCGCAAGCGCTTTTTGCCCGTACAAGCGGCCTATGCCACCAAAGCGATTTTGATAGGCTTCAGTCATCAATACTTACCTTATTTATATCTAGCGAACCCGGCCGCAACGAGAATGAGGAGAAACACTTACCAACGCAGCATAATGCATGAAAAATGCGCCGAAGATTCTAAACGATTTAAGCCAAAAACCGAAATCAAACTCAACCCATGAGCTAAAAGATGCAGCTAGATATTAAATTAAACCACTCGGCTTTCCTAAGGCACTGAGCAGACATGTTTGCACGAATGCAAATGTAAGCGCTAAACCCACGTTGATTGACGGCTTTACTCGTCAATAATCATTTCTCGTATCGCAAGCACAAGCTTGCCAGAACGAATAAAATTCACACTCAAAACGTCAATACGTCCTAATACTATGGTCTAGGATGATGGCTATCGCATTGAACTAATGCTTATGCTAGCTGAGTTAATACAATATCTAAATAATAGATCATCAACAACAATTAAATTTTTGATTTTAAACACATTTAACAACATCTTCTCAGGTGTTTTGTTGCTAAAAAGTAACTTTACTTGTTTTTTTTATTGTACTCGGTACCCAATAACACCAACTCACGCGTATATGACAAACTTGCGACAACATTAGTATATGCTACAGTTAGGCCCGCCGGTCTGTATATGCTACGGCACTTCGCATACCTCTTTAGTAGTATGCCAAAAATACAGTTTTATCTCTTACACGCCGATTTTCGGTCAAGTGATAGGGAAATGTCCTAAAAAACCCCGAATACAGGCAAGGAGAGCTAAAAACTTGATCTATGACACAGCCTGCAAGGCATAAAACTGTAAAAATCGGCGGCAACTTTGTTACTTATTTCTGTAACAAACGTGTTAAACCACACAAAAACCATGAAAAATGGATAAGAACTTAGGTTCGAGGGAGCACAAAACATGAAAAAGACATTCATCTCTGCATCAGTTGCATCAGTATTAGCGCTGGCTTCATTCGGTGCGCTAGCCGAAGGCCCAAGCTTCTATGGTCGTTTAGAGCTTGCATTAACTAATACTGAAACAGGTGCAACTCTACAATCAGGCACCAATGGTGTTGACACAGCAAACTATGCTGATGAAAACAATGCTGGTACCTATTTAGAAAATAACTTCTCACTGTTAGGTGTTAAAGGTACTGAGAAAATCGCTGATGGCTATGATGTTGTTTATCAAATGGAATTCCAAGTTGAAAACACTTCTGGCTCAGGTGATGTGTTCAAAGCTCGTAACACTTTCCTCGGTTTAAAAACTAATGCAGGTACTGTATTAGTAGGTCGTAATGACACTGTATTCAAACAAGCAGAAGGTAACGTAGACGTATTTGGTAACACCAACGCCGATATCGACCGTTTAGTCAGCGCACAAACTCGTAGCGCAGACGGTGTTTGGTACTACTCTCCAAAAATCGCTGATTTAGTGACCTTAAACGCCACTTATCTATTTGATGATAACGACACTACTGCAAAAACCACCGAAAGCTTATACGCTCTGAGCGCGACTCTGGGTGATAGCAAGTTCAAAGATCAAAACTACTATGTCGCTGTAGCTTACAACAAAGGTATCGCTGGTGTTGACGCATACCGCGGTGTTGCTCAAGTTAAATTTGGTGACTTCAAAGTGGGCGGTTTATTCCAACAATCTGAAGATGTTGTGAATAGCGATAAAGATGGTAACACCTATTTTGTAAACGTAGTTTACACCTTAAACGGTGTTAACCTGAAAGCCGAATACGGCTTTGATGAAGCAGGTTTTGGTAATTACTACAAAAACGTAAACAAATATACTGTTACTTCGACTGATCCAGTAACAGGTAAAGATGTTATCACCAATAAGTCTTGGTCAGGTACTGATATCAGCGTGCAAAACTTCAACGTGGGTGCTGACTACCGTTTCTCTAAATCAACTATGGTATACGGTCAATACGCAATGTACCGTGGTGACCATGTCGTAGCAGGTAACAAAGTAGACCTACAAGACGACAACGTATTCTCTGTTGGTGTACGTTACGACTTCTAATATCCTTACGGATATTCGCTAATAAAAACCTACCGCAAGCGGTAGGTTTTTTTATGCCTTGTATTTAAGAAAAGTGACTCTGTAGCGCATAACTCTGATAATAAAAAAGCCACTCCAGTGAAACTTGAGTGGCTTTGATTAACGGTTTTGATAACTTGTGCTGGCAACCTCTTACGCAGCCTCAAATTCACAGTTAAATGCTAGGCAAGACCTCTGCACCTTCGCCTAATTCCACACTATCAACACGCTGTAATCCACGTGGTAATTTTGCACCACGGCGTCCGCGCTCACCGCGATAATGCTCTAAATCACTTGGTTTAAGTGTGAGTTTGCGCTTACCCGCCCACAAGGTAACTGGAGTATCTGCTGGCACAAGTTGTAAATGTGTCATTAACTCTTCACGGTTTTTAGCGCGCTCGCTTGGAATACCGATAATCTTATTACCTTTACCCTTGGATAATTGCGGCAATGCTTCCAATGAAAACAGCAGCATACGACCTTCATTGGTGATGGCAAGGATAGACATCTCTCGATTACGATCAATCGGTTTGGGTGATAAAGACTTGGCATTCGTCGGTAAACTCAATAGCGCTTTACCCGCCTTATTACGAGACACCATGTCATTGAAAGTACAAATAAAGCCATAACCTGCATCGGTTGCTAAGAGGAAGCATTGCTCGTCTTCCCCCAAAATAACATGCTGCATGGTCTCACCAGATGCCATATTAAAGCGCGTAGTAATGGGCTCACCTTGGGTACGAGCCGATGGCAGACTATGACTATCGGTGGCAAAGGCGCGACCGGATGAGTCAATAAACACTGCCACCTGATTACTGCGCCCGATGGCACTACAGAGATATTGATCGCCCGCCTTATAGGATAAAGACTCGGCATCAATATCATGGCCCTTAGCACAACGCACCCAACCTTTTTCTGATAACACCACAGTCACAGGTTCACTCGGGGTAAGCTCTTGCTCTGTTAAGGCGCGGGACTCATGGCGTTCTACAATAGGAGAGCGGCGATCATCGCCATAGGTCTCACCATCTTGGATTAATTCTTTCTTTATTAAGGTTTTTAAACGGCGTTCAGAACCTAATAATTGCTCTAACTTTTCACGTTCAGCTTCCAGTTCGTCCTGCTCAGCTTTGATCTTAAATTCTTCTAACTTAGCTAAATGGCGTAATTTTAACTCGAGGATGGCCTCAGCCTGCTTGTCTGTCAGGTTAAAACGCGCCATCAACTCCGCTTTGGGCTCATCATGAAAACGAATGATCTCAATGACTTCATCAATATTGAGAAAAGCGATCATTAACGCTTCAAGGATATGTAAACGCGCCAACACTTTATCTAAACGATATTCGAGGCGACGTCTTACGGTATCGACACGAAACTCAAGCCATTCGGTGAGTAAGTCTTTTAGGCCCTTAACTCTTGGACGACCATCCAGGCCCAGTACGTTAAGGTTTACCCTAAAACTTTTCTCAAGATCGGTGGTCGCAAACAAGTGCGCCATCAGTTGATCGCAATCGACGCGATTTGAGCGCGGTACAATCACTAAGCGAACGGGGTTTTCATGGTCAGACTCATCACGCAAGTCAGCAACCATAGGCAATTTTTTCGCCTGCATTTGAGCAGCAATCTGCTCTAAAATCTTACCACTACCCGCCTGATGTGGTAGCGCGGTGATCACTATTTCACCGGCTTCGACAGTATAAACCGCACGGGCTTTTAAGGAGCCACGCCCAGTTTCATAGATTTTGGCAATATCGGCAGACGGGGTGATGATCTCAGCTTCTGTAGGATAATCAGGCCCTGGCACATAGGCCATCAACTGCGCAAGGTCGAGTTTGGGATCGTCCAAAAGCGCAACGCAGGCATTCACTAACTCTCTAGCATTATGTGGCGGTATATCTGTCGCCATGCCCACAGCAATGCCAGTGATGCCGTTCAGCAAAATATGGGGTAAACGTGCAGGCAGCACTTTGGGCTCTTTTAACGTGCCATCGAAGTTCGCCCCCCAGTCAACCGTACCTTGTCCCAGCTCAGATAATAACAGCTCAGAAAACTTCGACAGGCGCGCCTCGGTATAACGCATTGCTGCAAATGACTTAGGATCGTCTGGTGCCCCCCAGTTTCCTTGACCATCTACCAGTGGATAACGATATGAAAATGGCTGCGCCATCAGCACCATCGCCTCATAGCAGGCACTATCGCCATGGGGATGGTACTTACCTAATACGTCACCCACTGTACGAGCTGATTTTTTATGCTTTGATTGAGCCGATAAACCAAGCTCGCTCATAGCATAAATAATCCGTCGTTGTACGGGTTTAAGGCCATCACCAATATGGGGTAAGGCTCGGTCCATAATGACGTACATGGAATAATTCAGATAAGCTTCTTCGGTAAAGCGCCGCAATGGCATCTGCTCTACGCCATCCAAGCTTAACTTGATTGCGTCACTCATTTTCTTCTAGTTCCTGTGGTTCTTCAGTATTATCGCCATCCCTATAGAACAGTCGATACAGGTTACCTTTCAAATCATCCGAGATGTACATGGCCCCATCTTCACCGGACAATAATCCATAGGGGCGGGCGACAGGAAACTCACCGTCGAGAAAACTCACTACGGTTTCGCGACTGACCACCTGTTGATTCTCAAGCTTCAACATGACGATTTGATAACCGACTTTGCTTGAACGGTTCCAAGAACCATTTTCAGCAACAAACAATTGGTTATGATAGATTTCTGGGAATTGCTTACCACGGTAAAATGCCAGTCCCGTTGGTGCAACGTGTGCAGGCAGTTCGTATATCGGTACAGAAATTTTTAAATTTTTTGGCTTTTCATAGGCAGGTTCGACCACGGATGATGCGTGTAAATACGGAAAGCCATAATGGCTGCCCGCCACATCGATGCGGTTAATCTCATCGGGGGGTAAGTTATCGCCCATCCAATCGCGTCCTTGATCGGCAAACCACAATTTGCCGTCTTGAGGAGACCAGTCAAAACCTGTCACATCGCGAATACCTGACGCAATTTGCTCACTGGCGCCGGTATCCACATTAATCGCAATAATACTGCTATAGGGTGCGCTCGCTTCACACACGTTACAAGGTGCACCGATAGAGACATAGAGCCTGCCATCAGGACCAAAATTCATCGCTCGTGCACTTTTCTTATCTGACTCTGGTAAATCGCTATAAATCTCTTTAGGACGACTTGGACGGCGTAAGCGCTGCTCGATATCAATAAAGCGGACAATTCGGTTTTCAGTTGCCACAAACAGATCACCATTATGGAACGCGATCGCATCGGGAGACTCTAACCCCTTGGCGATGACATAACGCTTGTCTACACGACCATCTTGATTACTATCAACAAGCGCATGCACTGTGCCACTCTTATTGGAGCCGACAAATAAGGTGCCATTTGCCCCCATCGCAAGCTGTTTGGCATCCCCAAGATCGGAAGCATAGAGCGATAAACCAAATCCCTTTGAGACGGTAATCATGATCGACTGAGACCCTGCAATCGCCGTCTGGATCGGTAACAAAGCCAGACTCACCAGTAGGGTCCAATAGGCAGAGAACACCTTTAAACATTTATAATTATTCGTTTTAATATACAACATGGTAATTTTCTTTATGCCTAAGTGTTATTGTTATCGGCAATAGTGCACAACATTAAAGTACCGCCATGTCACCCTTATCTTCGAGCCAGTTTTTACGATCGGGTGAACGCTTCTTAGCTAACAGCATATCCATAAGAGAATCAGTTTCTTCCGCATCATCAATAGTTAACTGCACTAAACGGCGAGTATTAGGGTCCATTGTCGTTTCACGCAATTGCAGTGGATTCATTTCACCCAGACCTTTAAAGCGTGTTACTTGAACTTTACCTTTTTTATTCTCAGCGCTGATACGATCGAGAATACCTTCTTTTTCAGCCTCATCTAAAGCGTAATAAACATCTTTACCTATATCGATACGGAACAGTGGCGGCATGGCGATATAAACATGCCCCTGCTCAACCAACACTCGGTAATGTTTCAGAAACAGTGCACAGAGTAAAGTCGCAATATGCAATCCATCGGAATCGGCGTCGGCGAGAATACAAATCTTGCCATATCTTAACTCGGAGATATCGTTGCTGTCGGGATCACAACCAATTGCCACCGAAATATCATGTACTTCCTGCGACGCTAATACCTGAGATGCATCCACTTCCCACGTATTTAAGATTTTACCACGTAGCGGCATAATAGCTTGAAACTCACGGTCTCTAGCCTGTTTAGCACTGCCTCCCGCAGAATCCCCTTCCACAAGGAAGAGTTCGCCGCGCATTGGATCTTGGCCACTACAATCGGTCAATTTACCCGGTAATGCGGGACCTGATGTGACTTTTTTACGGGCGACTTTTTTCGCTGCTTTTAAGCGTTTTTGCGCGTTATTAATACACATTTCAGCCAATGACTCGGCTAATTCGGTATTCGAATTTAACCAAAGCGAAAATGCATCACGCACGATACCTGAAACAAAGGCTGAGCTTTGACGGCTCGAAAGCTTCTCTTTTGTCTGTCCCGCAAACTGCGGGTCTTGCATTTTCACTGACAGAATGAAGGCTGCGCGATCCCAAATATCCTCAGGAGAGAGCTTAATCCCGCGGGGGATGAGATTACGAAACTCACAAAACTCACGCATCGACTCCAACAAACCTTGGCGAAAGCCATTCACATGGGTGCCACCCAATGGCGTTGGGATCAAGTTGACATAACTTTCGTTAATCGACTCCCCGCCCTCTGGCAACCAGGTAATAGCCCAATCTGCCGCCTCAATTTGTCCCTTAAAACTACCGATAAAAGGCTCTTCCGGCAGCATGATATTATCGCCTACCGCCGTCTTAAGATAATCGGTTAAGCCACTCTCGTAGTACCACTCATGCACTTCGTTAGTGTGCTTATTAGTGAATTTAATTCTAAGACCGGGGCACAATACTGCTTTGGCACGCAGTAAATAAATAAGTTTGGAATTGGAGAAATTCGCCGAATCAAAATAACTCGCATCAGGCCAAAAATGTACTCGAGTACCGGTATTGCGCCGACCGCAGGTACCACTGACTCGTAGTTCTTCGACTTTAAAGCCATTTTCGAAAGCCATATCATACACTTGGCCATCTCGGCGCACAGTGACTTCAACTCTGCGAGACAGGGCGTTAACGACTGAAATCCCTACACCATGCAAACCACCAGAGAATTGATAATTTTTATTTGAAAATTTACCGCCAGCATGGAGTTTAGTCAGGATCAGCTCGACCCCTGGAATACCTTCTTCGGGATGAATATCCACTGGCATACCACGACCATCGTCAGTGACTTCCAGCGAGTTATCTGTGTGGAGCACTACTTCAATTTTAGTGGCATGGCCAGCTAAGGCTTCATCGACACTGTTATCTATGACCTCTTGGCCTAAATGGTTAGGTCGGCTGGTATCGGTATACATACCTGGACGGCGTTTAACTGGGTCGAGTCCGTTAAGAACTTCAATGGCGTCAGAGGTGTATTGATTAGTCATAGTGTACGCTATAGGTTGTTATATCCGGCCATGTTGCGGCTGTGGATGACGATTTGTCAAGGTAAGTGTAAAAATTGGCTTACAGTTTGCAGATATCGCTCATAACCCACAAAACTGTGATCACCACCGGATTCAATCCGTAATTGGCAATGATGATATTTATGTAGCGCTTCGCGATAATCCAGCACTTCATCGCCCGTTTGCAATAGTACCAAAAAACGATCGGGATTGCGGATAACAGCCGTATTAAATTCAGCCACTTCCTGCTTATGCTCTGGTAATACCTGATAATGCTCTTCGGTATAAGGGTTAAATTGCGGCCCCATAAATTCATCAAACAGTTCAAAGGGTTTTACTGCCGGATTCACCAACACGGCTCGGCCACCATAATGCTCAGCCAAGTAACTGGCAAAATAACCCCCTAAGGACGAGCCAATATAGTTAAGCGGCTCACCCGCTTGCAAAGCCTCCTCTACATAGCGCTGTAGTAAGGCCATCGCAGCTTTGGGTGTATTGGGTAACTGTGGCTGATGAAAAGTGAGGGACGGGTGATGCTCGGCCATATATTGTGCCGTCATCACCGCTTTATCAGAGAAAGGAGAACTGTTGAATCCGTGAATATAGAGCAGCATAGTTCCTCAAGCTGCGGTCACTCGCGTTAATAACCGCTGGAATCTTTATCGGGGGAAAACAGATTTCCCGGTACGCGATACACATTAGTGCTGATGCTACCATCGGCCTTGAGCTCCAGCAAACGATAACCGGGTTGCAGTCCATCGAGGGCAAAATAAGGCGATTGCGGTTTAAACTGGATACAAGTAGAAGGTGTCGCCATTAATTGCAACGCACCATGTGGACCATCGTAAAGGCTATCCAATTGTTGATGCACATGGCCCCACAGCAAAGCTTTGACCTGCGGGTATTGAGCGACACACTTTAAAAATTCCGTCCCATTATCCATGCAGTGTTGGTCTAACCAAGCACAATTAACCAAAATAGGATTATGATGCATCACCAGTAAAGTATGGCGGTCTGGATGTGCGGCTATAGCCTGTTCAATGAGTTCGAATTGACTCGCGGCCATATGACCACCAGGTTTTCCTCTCACGGTGGAATCCAGCATCAAAATTTGCCATTTACCAACTAAAATACGTTGCTGGCCAAAAATCCGCTCGCCCTGCATATGCAAAAACATGATCCGCGGATCATCATGATTACCCGGAAGATAATGGCAAGGTAAATTGAGCGGGGCGACCGCTGACACAAATTGGCGATAAGACTCAGGGGAATAATCTTGACTTAAATCACCTGTGGCAAGCATAAGATGCGCAGGGTAATTAACGGCGCGTATGGTATTGAGTACCGCGGCCAAACTTTTGCTGGTATTAACACCAAGTAGCTGAGCTTCAGGATCGGCAAAGAGGTGCGGGTCAGTGACTTGCACTATGCGCACACTTTCATCAGCTACAGAGTAAGAGATAGCCTCTTTCAGCACATTGAATACCCAATTCTAAGACTGGCAAACCAAACGTTGTTGGCCACCAATCTTCAATAATTCTCCCAGGAATGCATTTACCTGGTACTTCTCATCACTATGATACATACGTAAATTGGGATAATCATACACTGGGCGCAGTTGGTAAATCTGTTGACCAGTTAACACTTCTGCTAATTTAGCATCATGATAAATTCTCACTAACACCTTGGGAATATTAACAAACTCCACTATTTGTAGTGGGCGTGAGATTTCAACTAATTGAGTATATTTGGTATTTTCTAAAATACGGATAACTAATACACCAAATTCACCTTCAAGTTGCCAAGATTGACCCACAGCAATATCCAGTGGCAACCACTTTTGCATATAGCCATAGTTACGCCCGCATAGCGCTAAAAAGTCGCTCACGTTGGGTTGATAACGCGGTTTTTGATGTGATGTTGAATGCGCCAAACCTTTTCCAACCTAAACCAGTTGCTGATAGTTTAATTGCAACCACTGCAATCCAATAACGGTCGATGCATTGTCTATTTCGCCATTAACGACACCGTGATAGGCAACCTCACGGTCTACAACATGCAATCGAATATCTTCGTGTTCGTCAGCTAATCCATGCAAACCTTGGGCTTGTGATGAATCCACCTCAGCCCAATAAAAATAGAAACGTTCAGTACTGCCACCAGGGCTTGCAAGATAACTGCTCACAAAATGGATGTGGCGAGCGGTCAAACCAGTTTCTTCTAACAACTCGCGGTGCGCGACATCCTCTGGCGTTTCGTCGGGCGCAATCATACCCGCGACTAACTCCATAAGCCAAGGAGATTTAGTGGTTGCTAATGCAGGAAACCTAACTTGCTCAATCAACACAACCTTATCGCACTTAGGATCATAGGGCAGCACAACGACTGCATGGCCACGTTCAAAGACCTCACGGGTGACAGGCTGACTCCAGCCTCCAGCAAATAGCTTATGTTTGAAGGTAAATTGCTCTAAGGCAAAAAAGCCTTGATATAGCGATTTTTTTTCGAGGATTTCAATATCTGTTTGCGAAAAAACCTGAGGCTTCATATCTTATCCTTAACAGTTAAATTTTCGCCTATTATCAAGGCAATTTGGCTCATTTTTAAATAAAATCTGTTACACTTCGCAGTTGACTTGAACGTGTGGGAGTTTTTAGACTCTACGTCATTAAGTTTTAGCTGTATCGGGAAGCGTCGGGAAGCGCAAACCGCCTTGGTAAAGGCATTACTTAGTCTAAACGAAGTTATATATTTCTCCTTTTGGAGATTTTGTCTAATAAGGACAGCAAATGAAATTTAAGATCCGTTCTCTATGCGTAGCATTAACTCTAGCCGCTTCCGCTCCTGCGGTTCAAGCAGATGATTTACTGCAAATTTATCAACAGGCACTGACAAGTGACCCACTCGTGTTGCAAGCGCAAGCGCAACGTAACGCTTTGTTTGAAAAGATTGAACAAAATCGTGCGCCACTGTTACCGACTATCAGTGCAAACGTGGGCTATGACAAGGCATGGAATGATCCTCGAGATGATAGCAGCGGCCTGACTGGCAACCTAAAGCTCAATCAAGTCATCTATGACCATAGTGCTTGGGTAGGTTTAAGCCTTGCGGAGAAAGCCGCTTCTCAAGCTGACTCAACCTATGCATCGGCACTGCAAAATTTGATCACTCGCGTGACTAAAGCCTACTTTGATGTATTAACGGCCAAAGATAACTACGAGTTCCAAGGTGCAGAAAAACGCGCGATTGAGCGTCAACTTGAGCAAACTAAACAACGTTTTGCCGTTGGTTTAACTGCGATTACTGACGTTCATGAAGCTCAAGCACAATATGACTTAGCCTCAGCCTCTGAAATTTTGGCAGAAAATACCCTTGCCAATAGTTATGAAGCACTGCGCGAAATCACGGGTATCGATCACAAAGCCTTAAACGTACTCGACACTAACCGCTTCTCAGCAGTCACACCAGCACCGAGTTCATCTAGTGATTGGTTAAAAATTGCCGAGACCAATAGCGTCGATCTAATGACTCAACGTATTGGCAAAGATATCGCTCAAGAGACCATTAGCCTCTATAAAGCAGGCCATATGCCATCACTAAGCTTAAATGCTGGTTATAGCAAAGGTTTAGAGCAAAAATTAGGTAATTCGAATGAACCTGATTTTGACAACATGAGCGCAGGCATTAACTTAAGTATTCCGATTTTTGAAGGCTTTAAAGTCTCATCACAAGTCAAAGAAGCGCAGTTCCAATATGTTGAGGCAAGCGAGAAGTTGGAACAAACCTACCGTAGCGTAGTGAAAAACGTTCGTAATAACTACAACAACGTGGGGGCGTCAATCAGCTCTATCCGTGCTTACGAACAGTCTGTAATTTCATCTGAAAGTGCATTAAAGGCTACGCAAGCAGGCTTCGAAGTTGGTACTCGTACTATTGTTGACGTATTGAACCGTACACGCGATCTGTACGACTCAAAACGTAAATTATCAGATGCGCGTTACAGCTACATCAACTCGATTGTTGCACTGAAACAAGCAGCGGGTACATTAAACGAAGATGATGTTATTGCTATTAACAACGGCCTAAAAGCTGAATAAGTTAAGCAATATTGTCCAATAAAAAAACCGCCAAGATTGGCGGTTTTTTATTGTCAGAATTACGACTTAGAAGTCAATTTCGACGCCAGCGAAATAGCCATCAAACTTTGAGTCAGCACTAATGCCAGAGAAATTATTCACATCAAAGGCAAACTCACGATAGCCAACGCGCACACGGGTATCCACCGCAACACCATCAAACTGCCAGCCTAAACCGACCGCATAATCGTGTACATTCGACTCATTCACCCCAAGCATTAAATCTGCAAAGCCAAATAAGCCTAAACCCGGCATGCTCACATGGGTACTGGCGTACCCCATAACAATTCCGCTATCTACGTCTTTCTCTTCTGGATGACCTGCATCTTGGACACGCAGAGAGCCATTCATCAACTTATAAGCTGCGCCCAAATCAAAAGATAAAATATCGTTATCCAGCAGTTCGTAATACAACACAAAATCGGTGTTGCTCAGATCGGTATAACTGGTCACATTACCTTTAAAATCATGACCATTAAAGCTGAAATCAGCGTTCGCCAAGCTACCTTTTTGATCAAGACTGTTTTCACGAATTTTCAGATTTGGCACAAAAGGCAGTGGGTGTTCAACGGCAAACCAATAGCTACCCTGCGCTGATGAGCTGTAGTCAAAACCTTGTTGTGGCTGACCTTTATCGGAAAAAGTACCGCTAGTATCGGCGCGCCAATAATCGCCACCTATTTTAAAACCAACCACAGTGGCCGCGTGAGCTGATGTAGCCATTATGCAGCCTAATACTGCACTGGCCAGGAGTATTTTTTTCATAATTAACCTTGAGATAGCAAGTTCGTTAAATCAATCACCGCGGCATTTGCACGGGATACATAGTTAGCCATAACCAATGAATGATTAGCGACTAGACCGAAACCACTGCCATTAAGCACAACAGGGCTCCAAACCGTTTGCTGAGTTGCCTCTAGTTCACGAATGATCTGTTTTAGGCTCACTTCAGCATTTTTCTTTTTCAGCACGTCAGCAAAATCGACTTCAACTGCACGCATAAAATTCAGTAATGCCCATGAGGCGCCGCGGCTCTCATAAAACACATCATCAATTTTCCACCAGCTGGTTTTCACCTGATGGCTGGCTAAATTAGGGGTTGATTGACGCGCAGCATTATCCCCCGCTAAATCGGTGTTAAGACGTTCTTGACCTACACTTGCAGATAACCGTTGCGACATACTGCCTAAACGTTTTTGCACTTCTTTGAGCCACTCATTAAGGTTATCTGCGCGGGCATAAAACTGTGCATCTTGATTATTCGGGTCCATCATTCGCGCCCGGTACAACTTAAGTAGCTTAATACCATCGCGGTATTCGCTTTCAGCACTGGGAACTAACCAACTGGTATGGTCGATGTTCAACTTAGCCTGCGCTTCACTCAAATCTTTATCAGCGGTAGATTGCGACTGTGAACGGCTAAACTCTTTACGCATAATCAGCGCCAAATCACGCGCTTGCTCTAAAGCGCCATACTCAAAGGCGGGCATGTTATCCATAAAGATTGAGGGTGGCATAACATCATTCGATAGCCAACCACCTTGCTTATCCAGCAGCGTTTCAACAGTCATAATCAAAGAGGTTGTGGTCGCATAACCAACAACATTCTTTTCTGTGGCAGTAAGCTGTTGTGGCGTCAGCGGATCAGGCTCGATACTCCACCAGACACTCACAACATAACCAATTAAAACAACGCATAAACTAACTCCAGTGACCTTCTTCCATGTGATTTGCATCAAGCGACTCCTTAATGATGGTGATGATGCTCGGGTTCAGCAGCATTCTCGGCCTGCTTAGCGACAGGCAATGTAATCGTCATTTTTTCGCCATCGTTAAACTCTAATTGCAGCTTAACTTGCTGATCTAACACTAATGGAGCCTTAAGCCCAATTAGCATGACATGCTCCCCCGATGGCATCAGGGTTAATTTTCCATGGGATGGAATATCAAAGCCTTCAACATGGCGCATTTTTACCATACCTTGCTCTTCAATAATGGTATGCAATTGCGCTTCGTTCGCTACGTCGGTTGTCACGCCAATCAAGCGTACGGCTTTATCGTTGTGATTTTCGAGCGTAAAGTAAGCGGCGGTATTTGGAACGGTATCAGGCATTGCACGTACATGACCTTCAGTCATCACTACGTTGGCGAAAACAGAAAATGAGGCACAGGATAAGGCAACACAATTAAACATCTGTTTGAATATCGGTTTCAATGTCTTAAACTCCATGTCTACCCAATGTCGTCGTAAAGGAAAACAACCCATGAGTCATATACAGGTTCGGGATGATCAGGGCGTTCGTGTTATCAGCTTTAATCGCCCAGATAAACGCAATGCACTTGATCTTAATATGTATAAACAACTGACAGAATACCTGATCGAAGGTGAAGCAGACAACGACATTCGTGCCTTTATGCTCCATGGTGAAGATAATTGTTTCACCTCGGGCAATGATGTTGCAGACTTTTTGAAAAATAGTGACTTAGGGCCAAACCATCCTGCGGTACGCTTCTTATTTTGTTTATTAGAGCTCAAAAAACCACTGGTCGCTGCCGTTTCTGGTGCGGCTGTTGGTATTGGTACCACTGTGCTACTGCATTGCGATTTAGTTTACGCAGACAATACAGCTAAGTTTCAACTGCCCTTTGTTAATTTAGCCTTGGTCCCTGAAGCGGGCGCGAGTTTACTCCTACCCGAATTAGTGGGTTATCAAAAAGCAGCTGAATTATTGCTGCTCGGAGAAAGTTTTGATGCTGATACCGCCCACAGACTGAACATCATTAACGGTGTGATCGCCCAAGAAGAGTTATTGGTTTATGCCTTTAACCAAGCGAAAAAACTAGCCAATCAACCACCGCAGGCGCTGCAAATTACCCGTCAGTTGATGCGACCACATAAAAACCGTGTGCAACACCAAATGCATCAAGAATTAGAACAATTTAGTGCAAGACTTAAAAGTGATGAAGCAAAAGCCAGATTCCAGGCTTTTCTTAAAAAGTGATACTCACTTAGCAAGTGCTCATTATTGGCATGAGGGTCAATGTGCCCTCTTGTTGATAGCATCTCGCTAACGATTGTGGCCATAAACGTGTATAGGCTGTCCCATTAATGTCCCACAATCTAGAGTACAAAAACTTGGCTTAAATCGGTCTTTTCCATTGTTCTACAAGCAAAGCCAACACAAAATACACCAGTAGACTCACGCCTGGCATAAACAGAATTGCCCCCGCCCATACCACTCGCGTCCAAAAACAGGACCAACCAAATTGCCACGCCATACCTGATGCAACACCACAGACCAAACGTTGTGAATTGTTCATTCGTATTTGCGCTCGTTTCATTTTGAACTCCAAAATTTTATGAGTTACTTATCGCTGACACTATGCCACTGAAACCAGCAGATAATGCCTGAAAACAACGCGAGGCTAATCACTGGTAGCAGTAGCAAAGTCATTAGAGGTGCTACAAACCACATAGGCAGATCCTTACTTATTCGCGCTCAATTCACCTGTGGTTGCCGAATCAGTTTGGGTATCCGCGCTCAGTGTTAATTGACTATTAAAGTCATAGATACTTTCAGCCAGTTGCGTTTGCAGCGATAACACCAATTCACGCTTTGTATTCACTAACAACTCCTGCGCTTGGGTGCTAAGAGTTTGCTCAATGGCGCTCATAACATCAGATACAGGAGCCGCTTCAGCATGTGCTGTAACACTCGCCATTAATGTACCGAATAACACACTCACTTGAACTGATTTTTTAACATTTGAAGTAAACATGATGTCGTCCCTTTCGATTGATTAACTTGACATAGGGACTATTACAAAGGGCGTGCCAACTTACCAAATAAGACTTAACACACTAATTTAATTAGATTTAAAAATTTATTTTAAGCTAGAACGAGATAAGCGAGATATTTAGGAAAGGTAAAGTGGTGAAAAATACTACAACGTTTAGTGAATCTCACCACTTTTTAAATCGAATGATTATTGAGCAATTATTTCTGTTTGAATACTCAAATAAGCCTGCTTTACCACCTCTATGCCCGCACCGTTTTTATGGGCGTTTTCGCTTAAATAACGACGCCACGCACGGGCACCAGGCAAACCTTGGAATAAGCCAATCATATGGCGAGTGATATGATTTAGGCGTCCGCCCGCCTGCAAGTGAGCCTCGATATAGGGCACCATCGCCTCAATCACAGCCTCACGGCTAATCACCGTCTTCTGGCTGCCGCAGAGCAGTTGGTCAACCTGCGCCAACATATAAGGATTCTGGTAAGCCTCACGTCCTACCATCACACCATCTAAGTGCTGCAAGTGGGTTTGGGCCTGTTCAAGGCTAGTGATGCCACCGTTAATGCTGATATTAAGCGTCGGATAATCACGTTTGAGTTGATAAACACGTTCGTAGTCTAAGGGCGGGATCTCGCGATTTTCCTTCGGGCTTAAGCCTTGCAGCCAAGCCTTACGCGCATGGATTATAAACTCACCACAGCCTTTAGCCATGACAGTATCAATAAAGTGAGTCAAAAACTCATAGCTATCCTGCTCATCGATCCCGATGCGCGTTTTTACCGTCACAGGAATATCAACCACTTGCTTCATGGCATCGACACATTCAGCCACCAGCTCAGGTTCAGCCATCAAACAGGCTCCAAAGCGACCATTTTGCACCCGATCCGAAGGACAGCCCACATTGAGATTCACTTCATCATAACCGCGCTCAGCGGCCAGTTTGGCGCAGCGCGCAAGTTCAGCAGGATTAGAGCCGCCTAATTGTAATGCCAGAGGATGTTCCTCTTGGTTATAGGCAAGATAATCGCCACGGCCATGCAAAATCGCGCCGGTGGTCACCATCTCGGTATACAGCAAAGCATTAGCCGACATTAAGCGCGCAAAATAACGGTAATGACGATCCGTCCAATCGAGCATCGGTGCAATGGAAAAGGTGCGGTCGAGCTGTAGACCATCATTAAGATTATTTTTCAACACGTGACTATCGACTCAAGTAATTAAAATTTGCCAGTAAGTTCAAACTTTGAGGGATAAAGCGCCTTAACTTAAGCAGCAGATGAGCAATACAGCGCCAGCGTAAAAATACAAAAACAGTAAACGAGTTAACGTTTACTGTTTTATTGCCCCTCAGAGCAAGCGGGATTATACCCTAAACCGCCTGCTTTGTGGAGATAATGCAGGAACAGGAGCCGACTCTGAACCAAAGCTACAACTCGCTCCAACGCCTGAGCAAGTTATGATAAACACCCGTTAGATTAAACAGCTCTTGTTCAGGCGCGGCCTGCAACGTCAAAGATTGAATCGATTGATCGAGTTGAAATAACAAGCGGCGCTGCCCCTCATCGCGCACCATGCTCTGTAGCCACATAAAGGCGGCGGTTCGCTCACCTGATGTGACAGGCGTAACCTGATGTAAACTCGTTGACGGGTATAACACCAAAGATCCCGCCGCCAGCTTAATGCTTTGCTGGCCATAGGTATCTTGGATGACCAGCTCACCACCTTGATAAGTGTCTGGTTCGCTTAAAAATAAGGTGGCAGACAGATCGGTACGCACCATACCGTCACTCGTCGAGCGAATTGCATTGTCGATATGATAACCAAAGGTTTCTCCACCTTGATAACGATTAAACAAGGGCGGATAAAACTGTAATGGAAGTGCTGCCGAGACAAATAAAGGATGAGCTAACAAGCGCTCCATAATCAATTCACCGATGCCAATCGCAACGGGATCGTCTTTATCCAACTGCTGATTGCGCTTACGGGTACTCGCCATCACGCCTGATGTTTGATTGCCATCAATCCAAGTGCGAGCATCGAGTTGTTCACGTAACTGATTGACTTCTTGTTTAGAAAAAACATGAGGAATTTCAATAAGCATCTTCAAACCTTAAGGAAAGCATAAACATCAAAGGCAGCCCTAGGGCTGCCATTCAAATCGTCATTCACTGATATTAAAAGTGCATATCGGCACTTAACATCACCAAACGTCCAGGCGCCATATTGGCAAAGTGCGCGGTGTACGCTTTATCGTAATAACGCTCGTCCGTTAGATTTTGAACGTTCAGGCGTAAGGTCAAGAATTCGCTCATCTTATAGGATGAGGTCAAATCAAAACGCCAGTAAGACGGAATTGACAGCGTATTAGCCGTATTGCCATACACTTTGTCCATATAATAGGCACCCGTGCCGACCGTTAACTGCTCGGTAATATCGTAAGTGGTGAATAAACTTAGGCTATTTTTGGCTGTATTAGGGAAGCGATTACCATTTTGCGCTGCGTTGTAACCATTGCTTTCGAGGGTAGCGTCCAAATACGTATAACCACCAAAACCATGCCAATCTTTAGTAAAGTCACCGGAAAAGCCGATTTCAAAGCCTTTGACTTTTTGCTCGCCGACGTTTTCCTGCGGTGCATTACGATCGCCAGAGGTCGCAACGCGGGCATTGTTTTTCTCGATTTGGAATACAGAGCCATTCAGAGATAAACGCCCCTCCCAAAGATCCCATTTAGTGCCTAACTCGTAGCTTTCGGTGTCTTCTGGTTCTAAATCGGCATTAGTGCTGCCAAGACGATCTGCCCCATCTCCGTTGGACGTGCCAGGTGGATTAGAGGAAGTGCCCCACGCAGCGTAGATACTGCCATTTTCTGCGGGCTTATATAGCACCGACAATTGGTAGTTGAAGAAATCAGCATCATTGCTGAATCGAGAGGTTGAGTTCTCAGCACTGGTGGTATAGTCATCCCAGCGGATACCTGCGTTAACCATCCATGCTTCAGTTAACTCAATCGTATTAAAGGCATAGATAGAGCGAGTATCGGTTTCAGTCACTGTCGCATCGGTACCAAGTGTAATCGTACCAACCCAAGGATCGTGGGGATTCGGGTTATCCAGCAACGTACAGTTGTAGTTATCCAGCATTGCCTGATTACAACCCGCGTTGCGACCATTGCCCGTATCGACGGTGTAACTCAAATTGCTAGTACGTTCGTTACTGAGTTCAGTCCCGACTGCAAAACGGTTAGTCATTCCTGCAAGTTTTGCTTCACCCGAGAGTTGCAATTGAGTCGCTAGGGTTTTAGTGACCGAATGGCGCGACTTAGTGTTTCGCCAAACATAACCATTAGCCACGTTGCCAGTGGTGTCGTCTGGGTTAGTCACAATATAGTAATTGCTGTTACGGCTATAGATAGACGTCGAAGTGAACTGCATGTCGTTGTTAAAATCATGGCTGATCAACACCGAAGCTGTATCGTCCATCGTATCGCGAAAATCCCGCGATAATAAGCCATAGAAATTGTCTGGATCGACATCGGCAGGTTTGCCTGTCGCCTGATCGTAGGGAATACCATAATCAGGAATATCATGGTTTTCAAAATGATAATATTCAAGGGTCACTTTAGTTGGCGTCGTTAACCCAAAAGTAACTGACGGTGCAACGCCCCAACGATTACCTGTGACCTCATCACGCCCAGGAGTGTCAGCATCGTGAGCCATCATGTTGACACGAACCGCAGCTTCATCGGTAATCACATGGTTAATATCAACATTGGCACGTTTGAGGGCATCAGTCCCCACGGCAACATCGGCGTTAATAAAATCTTCAGCCTGAGCTTTTTTGGTCACAATGTTAATGCTACCGCCAACCGCGCCACGGCCGTTATAGACAGAGCTTGGGCCTTTCAGGACTTCAATTTGTTCAATGTTAAAGGTTTCACGGCTTTGTGAACCCACATTACGCATACCATTGATAAAAGTAGAGGATTGAGCATCGTATCCACGAATAAACGGCCTATCACCGTAGGGGTTCCCCCCTTCGCCAGTACCCAAGGTAATACCAGGCGTCGCTCGTAGCGCATCAGTAAAACTCTGCGCGCCCATATCTTTGATCAGATCTTGATTGATGACTGTTACAGTTTTCGCAGTATTGAGCAGGTCTTCGGTAAATTTACCCGATTGTACTTTGCGGGTGTTATAACCCAAGTACTCACCATTGACCTCAATATGTTCAACTTTTTTATCTGCGACTTGTGCCTGCTCCGCGGCCATAGCAGGGATAGCAGAAACCGCCATCCCTATGGTTAACGAACCTAAAACATGGGCACCAAGCGTGACTCGACCATTGCGACGTTTTGCAAATTTCATTTAAAGCATTCCTGTTGCGGACTAAACCCTGTAACAGATGTCCCCCACCTGTTAATCGCCCGCTAATATATGTAAAATTATTTTTGTGATCAATAATTATTATCATTTACATTATAATTTAATGTAAATCACAGTTTAAGCCGTTTATAGTTGTTAGGCACAGCAAAACGACTGTAGCTACATTGGTAGGGTTAAAGATACGCCTATGATAGAAATGAAAATTTCCTTCAAAAATCTTTCGCATACATTCAAGCTATCGCACTATAGCCTAACGGCATGCTCATTCGAATCATCAACCTTTCGGTGGAAACGTGCCTTTGGACTCATTGAGGGGGCATGCAGAATACGCGACTCTTTTACCGCTTGTAGCGTGGCTTTTGGTAAAAAGACTTTTACGATAAATAACAAGAAAATCGTGAAATTAACCTCACATTTCCATTTGTGTCATCTAAGCTGATAGAGTGTGATTAAGATTGCTGTGGTCAAGCCACTTTTCGACTACCCTTAATTACGTGGTGACCATAAGGCTTAAGTTCATAAGAGGACACACTGAAGCATGAACGTCAATTTTATTAATCCTTTTTTGCAGTCGCTGCTCAATGTTATTTCGACCATGGCCAGCCTAGAGCTCACGCCAGGTAAACCCCAAATCAAAACTGACAACTTAGCCAAAGGCGATGTATCAGGTTTGATTGGTATGGTTGGGCCACAAACCAAAGGCTCACTTTCAATTACGTTTGAGCAAAAACTGGTACTGCAAATCATGCAAAATATGCTGGGCGAAAACCCCGGCAAAATAAATGAAGAAGTAACCGATCTGGTGGGTGAAATCACTAATATGGTTACGGGGGGCGCAAAAAATCTTTTAGGACAAAAGGGTTACGAATTCGAAATGGCAACACCAATGGTCGTTTCAGGTCAAGGGCATACAATTTCCCATAAAGCCAACGGCACCAAAATTATCATGCCATTTACCAGTTCTTACGGAACTGCATTTATCGAAGTTTGCTTCGAAAATTAATTAAATATCATAAGTTTGTAGGAAAACATTGGATGTTTGGTTGGCTGTAACGGGTACGCTTTGCTCCACTAGAGCAAACCTGATAGCCAATCAGTAAATCGATTAACTGTATGCTAGATAAAGAAAAACGGCGCATTAGCGCCGTTTTGTCATTCTAATTTGAGCAAACTATGCTAAGCAAACAGCTACTCTTGGAGTCAGTTTAGTCACTAATTCATAGGCGATGGTACCAATGTGTTCGGCCACCTCCTCTACGGGTAAAGCCTGCCCCCAAAGTAGCACATCATCACCGACTTGATCCGCTGCATCTTGGCCTAAATCTACGGTTAACATATCCATAGATACGCGGCCAACAATCGGCACTCGGCGACCATTTATCCATACAGGCGTGCCTTCAGGCGCATTCCGCGGATAGCCATCACCATAGCCAATAGCGACAACGCCAAGGCGAGTATCTTGTTTGGCTGTCCAGTAACAACCATAACCTACAGGTTGACCCGCTTTATGATCGCGCACCGCGATCAAACGTGAGACTAAGTTCATCGCGGGGATCAAACCATGGTTCGCACCGCAATCTCCTGTGACAGGAGATACGCCATAGAGCGCAATGCCTGGACGGATCCAATCCCCTTGGCTTTTAGGCCAATAAAGCGCACCCGCCGAGTTGGCTAAGGTTCTAAACCCAGGTAAATCCGCAGTTAACTGGTTAAAGGTTTGCATTTGTACTTGAGTGTAATGATTATCTGGCTCATCAGCACAGGCAAAGTGGGTCATCAAATGAATAGGTTTGGCAACATTTTCGCAAGCTGCCAAACGCGCATAAACCGCAGTGAATTGTTCAGGCGTGACCCCTAAACGATGCATCCCCGAATCGACTTTTAGCCACACGGTGACAGGCTTCGTTAAGTTTGCCTGTTCTAACATCTCGATTTGCGATTCGTGGTGCACCACAGTATCGATATCGTGCTCCACCAACAAAGGTAAGTCGGTGCTGCGAAAAAATCCCTCCAGCAATAATAAACGCGCCTTAATACCACCTGCGCGCAGTTCTAATGCCTCTTCCAAACGGGCTAAGCCGAAACCATCGGCAGTATGTAAACAATGAGCGACATTTAATAATCCATGACCATAACCATTGGCTTTCACCACCGCCATCACTTGGCTGCTGCTCGCCTGCTGGCGTAAAACGGCGAGGTTGTTTTGCAGTGCAGTACTGCTAATTTCTGCTCGAGGAAAAGGTTTCAAAATTTGCCTTGTCTATTTGGAAAAGTCTGGAAATAAAAAGAATACATAAGCTTTGCTTATCTTCTAACACCGGGAATTAATCTTCTTCAAACTGAGGACCTGCATAGTTATCAAAACGGGAAAACTGGCCTTGGAAGGTCAAGCGCACACGTCCAATTGGGCCGTTACGCTGTTTACCGATAATGATTTCCGCCGTGCCCTTATCGGGAGAGTCGTTGTTATACACCTCATCACGGTAAATAAACATGATGAGATCCGCATCCTGCTCAATAGAACCTGATTCACGTAAGTCCGAGTTCACAGGGCGTTTATCGGCACGTTGTTCGAGCGAGCGGTTAAGCTGGGAAAGTGCGATAACGGGGATTTCTAATTCTTTAGCTAATGCCTTAAGAGAACGAGAGATTTCAGCAATTTCAAGGGTACGATTGTCCGATAATGCCGGCACTTGCATCAGCTGCAAGTAGTCGACCATGATCATCGATAATCCGCCATGCTCGCGGGCAATACGGCGGGCACGGCTGCGCACTTCGGTCGGCGTTAAGCCTGAACCATCATCGATATACATCTTACCTTGCTCAAGCATAATGCCCATGGTCGAGGATACCCGCGCCCAATCCTCATCATCGAGTTGTCCGGTACGGATTTTGGTTTGGTCAACGCGCCCTAAAGAGGCCAACATACGCATCATGATCTGTTCTGAGGGCATCTCGAGGCTGAAAATAAGCACGGGCTTGTCTTCATTCATCGCCGCCTGTTCGCACAGGTTCATCGCAAAGGTCGTTTTCCCCATCGACGGACGCGCCGCCACGATGATCAAGTCGCCGGATTGAAAGCCTGCTGTCATTTTATCGAGATCAGTAAAGCCACTCGATACCCCGGTTACACCATTGTGTGGATTGTTGTAGAGCTGCTCAATCTTATCAACGGTTTTTTCCAGAATGGTTTTGATGCCTTCAGGGCCTTCGTTAGCATTGGTGCGCTGCTCAGCAATTTTAAAGACTTTGCTCTCAGCTAAATCGAGTAGAGCGCTGGAATCGCGGCCTTCAGGGTTATAACCCGCATCGGCAATCTCATGAGCAACGCGGATCATCTCGCGTACGACTGCGCGCTCACGGACAATTTCAGCATAGGAAACAATGTTGCCGGCACTCGGGGTGTTTTTGGCAATCTCGCCCAAGTAGGCAAAGCCGCCCGCTTCTTCGAGTTGGTTTTCAAGCTCAAGCTGTTCAGAAACCGTAATTAAGTCGATAGGTTGGCCTGTTTCGACTAAACGGTGCATGGCGGCGAAAATCATCCGGTGCGAGCGAGAATAAAAATCCTCTTTCACTACGGTTTCAGCCACTTTATCCCAAGCGTCGGCGTCTAACATGAGGCCGCCTAATACCGATTGTTCAGCCTCAATTGAATGCGGCGGTAGCTTGAGGCTATCGACCTGCAAATCCCTTGGCTTACTCTTAGGCTTAAAAGCACCTTGTTGTGACATTAACACTCCCGATTTCCAACAACTTAACAAAATATGATATAAAACCCCGTCAAGCAAACAGGTGGTTTACACTGGCCTGTTATCTCACCCAACGGATACTCAAACTAAAAATAAGGAAAGAACATGCGTATTGCATTGGTTGCAGCCTTAGTACTGACCTCTGGCATTGCAACAGCCGATGAAGGGCAATGGCAACCTTATCAAATGCCTTCTATTGCAGACAAACTCAGCGCGCGTGGAATCGATATTCCCGCAGACAAGCTGGCCGATCTCACCAGTTATCCAATGAACGCCGTTGTCGGGCTGGGCTATTGTACCGCCAGTTTTGTCTCGCCCCAAGGGCTAGTTGTAACAAACCATCATTGTGCCTACAAGGCGATACAATATAACACTAAGAAAGAGCATAACTATCTCGAACAAGGCTTTTTAGCCAGCTCAATGGATAAAGAACCGTCGGCCGGTCCCAATGAGCGTTTATACATCACCGAAGCCGTGACCAATGTCACCGCTGAGATCACCAAAGACTTAAGCCAAGATCCACTAAAACGCTACGAAGAGATTGAAAATCACAGTAAAGCCTTAATCAAAAGCTGTGAAGCCGATGATAACTACCGCTGTAACGTTCGCAGCTTCCACAATGGCTTGGAATATTACCTCATCAAGCAATTGATGATCCGCGATGTGCGCCTAGTGTATGCACCACCTGAAAGTGTTGGTGGTTACGGTGGTGATATTGATAACTACGAGTATCCACGCCACTCGGGTGATTTTGCCTTCCTACGGGCTTATGTGGGTAAAGACGGAAAACCTGCGGCTTTCAGCGAAGATAACATTCCTTATACGCCCAAAAGCTATTTAAAAGTGAACGCCGATGGCGTGAAAGCCGGCGATGGCGTGTTTGTGGCAGGCTATCCTGGCACGACCAACCGTTACAATCTCACTAGCGAGCTTAAATTTGCCAGTGATTGGTTGTATCCAACTCAGGCAAAACGCTATCAATTACAGATTGATACTATCGAAGCCATGGGTCAGGAAGATGCCGACATCGCGATTAAATATGCGGGCAATATGGCGTCTATGGCGAACCGGATGAAAAAGCTCAACGGTCTGCTGGCTGGCTTTAAAGCCACAGATATCGTGGGCATTAAGCAGCAACGCGAAAATGACTTTCTGGCATGGTTAACCAAAAACCCAAACCTTAACCAGAATCTCATCAGCGAACTAGAAGTGTTACTGGCGGAGCAGCAACTGCAAACCCAAACCAATTATTACTTCACCAACGCCCAATCGAGCACACTGCTCACTGCGGCCAACAACCTCTACCGCTTAGCGAAAGAAAAGCAAAAGAGCGATGCCGAGCGTGAAATCGGTTACCAAGAGCGCGACTTAGCCATGTTCAGCTCGCGCTTAAAACGTATCGACTCTAGTTTTGATGTTAAAGTCGATAAAACCCTCTGGTTACAAGATTTAAATGCTTATCTATCGCAGCCAAACCGTGTTGCGGCCTTAGACAATATGCTGAATTTGGACGATAAAAACGTCAGTCTAGAGGCTAAACTTGATGGCCTGTATTCGCTGACCACTCTGACAGACCAAGCGCAACGTTTGGCCTGGATGGACGCCGATGCCAAGGCCTTCGAAACCAGCAGCGATCCGTTTATCCGCCTTGCAGTCGCGCTGTATGACACCAATATGGCGCAGGAAAAAGCAGAAAAAATCCTTGCAGGTAAATTGTCTACCGCTCGCCCAGCCTACATGGCAGCCGTTATCGACTACTACAAAGCCAACAACTGGCCAGTGTATCCCGATGCTAACGGTACGCTACGCATCAGCTACGGTATGGTCGATGGTTATCAATCCCGCGATGCGCTGTACAAACAGCCATTTACACGTCTTGATGGGATAGTAGCTAAGCACACTGGTGTTGAGCCCTATAATGCCCCGAAAAAATTGCTCGATGCGATTCACGAGCAACGTTTTGGCGATCACTTAGTGAAATCTGTCTACCAAGATCCCCGTGGCTGGATTTGCCGTCTGTTCTCTTGTTTGGACAAGCCAGAAGAATTCAACTCAGTACCAGTTAACTTCTTATCGAGCGTAGATACCACAGGTGGCAACTCAGGCTCACCCGTATTTAACGGCAAAGGGGAACTTGTAGGACTTAACTTCGACTCCACCTACGAAGCGATTACTAAGGATTGGTTCTTCAATCCCACCATCACCCGTGCCGTGCACGTGGATATTCGTTATATCCTATGGATGATGGATGAAGTTGACCATGCCGATAATCTGATTAAAGAACTGGATTTAGTAAGAAACTAATTATTATTAATCTGTCATGATTAATGATAATGGAATTAACTAATATGAACCGTTTAATTTAATCAATATAAATTAAGCATCTTTAAAAACCGTCCAAGAAATATTCCTTGGACGGTTTTTATTTTATGTAATTTATCAATTTGTGATCTACCGCATTATCAATTCACCAAAAACTCAATCAAAGCGTCTTAATTAGTATTATTTAAAGCAAGACTACACATGGACAATTTGTCCAACCTAAAAATAAAATCCAGTGATAAAAGCCACATTAACCAACAAATTTCAATCTAAGCCTTTAAAACATCACAAATAGTGGTAGGCAAACACAAAAAGAAAAATAACACACTGTATTTAAATAAAAAATATAAAAATCACCACTATAAAACTAACCAAGATTGTTATTTTTATTTCTCAAAAAAACTCAAAAAACGCAAATAAAACTATTAAAAACACCTGTTTTATCAAAAACCATAAAACTTGATCACCATCATGTTTTTCATAGGTTCAATTTCCTATCATCCAACCGCCTAAAATTTCACAAATTAAATGTAACCGTCAACATAAGCACTTAATAAACACATTAAATAACACTGAAAATATAATTCAGGTTGAAAATGAGGAACGCAAAATTCTATGACAGCGACAACTTATCAACCAGGAGAAATCCAAGGGCTGATCAAGATTAATGCATCCAAATGCAAAGGATGTGATGCTTGCAAACAGTTCTGCCCAACCCACGCCATTAATGGTGCCTCGGGTGCAGCGCACTCTATCGATGAAGATAAATGTTTAAGTTGCGGACAGTGTTTAATCAACTGCCCCTTTAGCGCCATTGAAGAAACCCACAGCGCCCTTGAAACCGTGATTAAAAAACTCGCCGATAAGAATACCACCGTCGTTGGCATTATCGCCCCTGCGGTACGGGTGGCGATTGGTGAAGAATTTGGCTTAGGCACGGGCGAACTGGTGACAGGTAAACTCTATGGCGCCATGAATCAGGCGGGCTTTAAGATTTTTGATTGTAACTTTGCCGCCGATCTCACCATTATGGAAGAAGGCAGTGAGTTTATTCATCGCCTCCATGCCAATGTGAAAGGTGAAGAAAATGCAGGTGCATTGCCGCAGTTCACCTCCTGCTGCCCGGGCTGGGTACGCTACCTCGAAACCCGCTACCCTGCACTTTTACCCAACCTGTCAACCGCCAAATCGCCCCAGCAAATGGCCGGAACGGTTGCCAAAACTTACGGCGCCAAGGTGTATCAAATGCAGCCGGAGAATATTTTCACCGTCTCTGTGATGCCTTGTACCTCGAAAAAACTCGAAGCCTCACGCCCCGAATTTAACTCTGCTTGGCAATATCATCAGGAACACGGGGCTAACACGCCTTCGTACCAAGATATTGATGCCGTGCTCACCACAAGGGAAATGGCACAGTTACTCAAACTGCTTGATATCAATCTCGCTAATACCGCGGAATATCAAGGTGATAGTTTGTTCTCGGAATACACCGGCGCGGGCACTATTTTTGGAACAACCGGCGGGGTGATGGAAGCGGCACTGCGTACCGCCCATAAAGTGCTGACTGGCGCTGAAATGGCTAAGTTGGAATTTGAACCCGTACGTGGACTAAAAGGGGTGAAATCGGCCTCAGTCAGCCTGTTTGATACCCAGCTTAAACAAAATGTGACCGTCAATGTCGCCGTAGTGCATGACATGGGCAACAACATCGAACCCGTGCTGCGCGATGTGATGGCAGGCACCTCTCCCTACCACTTTATTGAGGTGATGAACTGCGCAGGTGGTTGCGTTAACGGTGGAGGTCAACCTATTGAGGGTAAAGGCTCTTCTTGGTTAGGTAACATTTAACGGGAAACAAAAATGAACAAGAAAAAACACCTATTTGCCGAGGACAGTTTCTTTCTGTCACGCCGTAAATTTATGGCCGTTGGCGCCGCGTTTGTGGCTGCACTCGCGATCCCTATCGGCTGGTTTACCAGCAAGCTTGAGCGCCGGAATGAATACATTAAGGCCAGAAGCCAAGGGTTATATAAGGACGATAGCCTAGCGAAAAAACGTGTCAGCCACGCCAACCCAGCGGTTGAAAAGTACTACAAAGAGTTCGGTGGCGAGCCATTAGGACATATGTCCCACGAGCTGCTACACACCCACTTTGTCGATCGCACTAAATTAAGCTCTTGATTGGAGATGAGAAATGCATCAAGAACATGATATGAGACCCATTTTAAAACATCCGCTAAACGTCAGGATCTTCCACTACATCCTGCTGCTCAGCTTTTTGCCATTAGCCGCGACAGGTTTGTTATTGTTTTTTAAACCGCTTTCCCAAGAAGGTATGCAGCTAACCTATGATGTGCACATTATTGCAGGGATTGTTATGGCCCTCGATGCCGTGGCATTTACCATCATGGCATTCGATCGAGTGGTACTGTTTATCGCCCGTGTGTTTAGTTTCTCAGGGCGCGATGTGAAATGGTTTATGGTGTTAGGCGGCTACCCACAGAAATTCTTACTGGGTAAAAAAGTGCCTATTCCACCGATGAACAAATACAACTCAGGCCAAAAACTCTTTGGTGCCTGCGTACTGATTGGCGGCACAGTGCTTATCCTCTCAGGTCTAGTGCTATGGCTTATCCCCCACGCTGCGCCGCGGGATATAGTGTGGTTTTTAGGTCAGGCTCATTTAGTGTCAGGCTTAGTGTTAACCGCCTTTTTACCCGTGCATCTTTTCCTCGCGGTGTACCGCTTTGATGATTTCAAGGCCATGATGCTCCACGGTAATGTGCCTTACCATGATGCCGCTGAGTACACCCCTCTGTGGGTTAAAAATGAAATTGCCCCCGTCGCCACTAACGGTGAACAACTGACAAGCAAATAGCTAAGTCTCCAGCGGCAGTTGCTCACAACTGCCGCATTTTCGCATTCATACTCAAGGGCATAGATAACCATGAGCACACACGAGCATCATTCCATTACCGTCACTGACTATAATCCCAACGTCAGCTTTATCGACGATAAAGCGATTTGGCAGACCATTGAAGACGCCAGTAATCCAAGTCGCGAGCAAGTCCTCTCCATTCTCGACAAGGCGCGCCAGTGTGAAGGCTTAAGCATTAGCGAGACCGCCATTTTGCTGCAAAACCAAGATAAGGCCTTGGATGAAGCACTCTTTACCGTCGCCCGTGAGATTAAGAACACCATTTACGGCAATCGGATTGTGATGTTTGCGCCGCTGTATGTATCCAACCATTGCGCCAACAGTTGTAGTTATTGTGGCTTTAACGCCGATAACCATGAGCTCAAACGTAAAACCTTAAAACAGGATGAGATCCGCCAAGAGGTTACGATCCTTGAAGAAATGGGTCACAAACGGATCCTTGCCGTTTATGGCGAGCATCCACGCAATAATGTGCAGGCCATTGTTGAAAGTATTCAAACCATGTACAGCGTTAAGCAGGGCAAGGGCGGAGAAATTCGTCGTATCAACGTCAACTGCGCGCCAATGAGTGTGGAGGACTTTAAGCAACTTAAAACTGCGGCGATAGGCACTTATCAATGCTTTCAAGAAACCTATCATCAAGACACCTACAGCCAAGTCCATCTTAAAGGTAAAAAAACCGACTTTTTATACCGCCTCTACGCCATGCACAGGGCGATGGAAGCAGGAATTGACGATGTCGGTATCGGTGCGCTCTTTGGCCTGTATGATCATAGATTTGAGCTGCTCGCCATGCTCACCCATGTTCAGCAGCTCGAAAAAGATTGTGGCGTTGGCCCACATACCATCTCCTTTCCGCGGATTGAACCTGCCCATGGTTCGGCTATCAGTGAAAAACCGCCCTATGAGGTCGATGATGACTGCTTTAAGCGCATTGTTGCCATCACTCGCCTTGCCGTGCCTTATACCGGGCTGATTATGAGCACGCGGGAAAGTGCGGCGCTGCGCAAAGAACTGTTAGAACTCGGGGTTTCACAAATCAGCGCAGGCTCGCGTACCGCACCGGGTGGCTATCAAGACAGCAAACAAAATCAACATGATGCCGAGCAATTCAGCCTTGGTGATCAACGAGAGATGGACGATATTATTTATGAGCTAGTGACTGATTCAGATGCTATTCCCTCTTTCTGCACGGGTTGTTACCGCAAAGGACGAACTGGCGATCACTTTATGGGATTAGCCAAACAGCAGTTTATTGGCAAATTCTGCCAGCCCAATGCCTTGATCACCTTTAAGGAATATTTGAACGATTACGCCAGTGAAAAGACTCGCGAGGCTGGCAATGCGCTGATAGAACGAGAACTGGCTAAAATGAGCCCGTCACGGGCGCGCAATGTGCGCGGCTGCTTGCAAAAAACCGATGCGGGTGAACGGGATATCTATCTATAAATGGCATCTTATCTATTCTCAGATCTCGGCGTGCAGTTGCATTTCGGCCTTAACACTAGCGCCTTACTCAATGCGATAGAACGCGCTGATGAAATCGTGCTACACGCGGCCATTTACAGTAATTTTGCCGATAATGCCGTAGGGCAGTTGTTATTGCAGCGGCTACAAAACGCCAGCTTAAAGCAACTCACCCTGATTAAGCTTGAGCCCACTCGTCTATGGCGGGATGAGTTTGCCACCATCCTAAGGCCCGAGATGCCGCTGCAAGAGGTTGAGCAGCTGTATGATATTTCCCGCCACTGGTGCGCCGAGCTTAAAACGCAGTTTCCTGAGACAGTCAATTTAGTGTCGACCCCAGCGCTACCACTGCAACCTATATTGCTGATTGGCGATAGACTCTTTGTCGGCCACTACGCCCATAGCCATACCACTTCAGCTCAGGGGCTTTGGCTGGAGTTTGACATCCTTGCTTTAGGCCTTGCGCCAAACAGCTTAATCGATTGGTTTGATACAGGCATCCCCAGTGAGCAAAACTCCGCGGTAGAAGTGGCCCTAGGCCGTTATGTTGATGAATGCCGCCGCGCAGTGGGCGATCTTTGGTATCAGAGCTTGATTGAGCTAGATAAAGGGCGTAACTAATGATCACTCGCCCTAGCCCGCCAGCGCCAGTCACTCAGCCAACGTCCGTTAAACCGACCTTGCTTAAGCCCACAGCGTTTTCCTATGCCGAAATCCTTTCGCTACTTCAGGGGCAAGACGATGAATGGCTATTTAGTCGCGCCCAGCTCGCCACTAAATTGCAATTTAATCAACAGGTGTATTTACGCGGCATTGTCGAGTTTTCGAATCACTGTC
This sequence comes from Shewanella sp. Sh95, assembly GCF_001308045.1. Taxonomy (NCBI): domain Bacteria; kingdom Pseudomonadati; phylum Pseudomonadota; class Gammaproteobacteria; order Alteromonadales; family Shewanellaceae; genus Shewanella; species Shewanella sp. Sh95. The sequence goes on along the minus strand of NZ_LGYY01000146.1, from coordinate 18,723 downwards.
GTAACCACTGCCATTACTGTGGTTTACGCACCGAAAATCGGCAGGTAACACGCTATCGACTCTCAAACGAAGAAATCCTTAACGCAGTGGATAGCATTGCCGAGCTGGGACTAGGTACTGTAGTGCTGCAATCGGGGGATGATTTTAGCTACAGTTGCAAGCGCATCAGTAGCCTTATCAGTGAAATTAAGCAGCGCCATAACCTAGCAATCACCCTCTCCCTCGGTGATCGCAAACATCATGAGTTGGAAAGCTGGCGAGAGGCGGGTGCCGATCGCTATTTACTCAAAATGGAAACCTTCGACCGCGCCCTCTTTGCTCGGTGTCGCCCTAAAGCCAATTTTGACGAGCGCATTGCAAGGCTCAATTATCTTAAGTCTCTGGGATATCAAACTGGCTCAGGGATTATTGTCGATTTACCGGGAATGACTGATGCGATTTTAGCGTGTGATATTCAGCATTTATCGGAGTTGCAGCTTGATATGCTGGCCTGCGGCCCCTTTATTGCCCATAACCAAACACCGTTTGCGACTTCCCCCAATGGCAGCGCCCTTAAGAGTCATAGGGTTAGCGCTATTTTGCGACTGATGAATCCGGGGGCGAATATTCCTGCCACCAGTTCCCTCGACGCCCTCGAAAAAGGCGCAAGGGAACTGGCACTCAAACGCGGATGTAATGTGCTTATGCCCTCCTTCACCCCAGCACAAGTCAGTGGCGATTACAGCATCTATCCTGGAAAAAACCAGCAAAAAAACCCAGCAGCAGAGCGACTTAACCAAGTCTGCCAGCAAATTCAACGCCACGGGCTAATCCCCTCCTTTAGCCGTGGTGATTCAAAAAGGACCCAATATGTGTCAAGGCATTAATCCACAAGAGCATAGCCAAACCCAATCGGCACCAAGAGGAATGCGCTACCATATCGCCTTGGTCGGTCGGCGTAATTCTGGGAAATCCTCCCTACTTAATATGATCGCAGGGCAACAGATCTCGATAGTATCCGATATTAAAGGCACAACCACAGATGCCGTGGCCAAGGCCTATGAGTTACAACCCTTAGGGCCAGTGACCTTTTACGATACCGCTGGCATAGACGATGAAGGGACATTAGGAATGATGCGAGTGAGCGCCACTCGCAGAGTGTTGTTTCGCTCCGATATGGCACTCTTAGTCGTTGATGAGCACGGGCTGTGCCCCTCAGACATGGCATTAATTGACGAAATACAGCAATTAGAAATGCCAATACTTGTGGTATTCAATAAGGCCGATATCTGCACCCCCAAAGCTGAGGATATTGCCTTTTGCCAGACTCAATCCTTACCCTTTATTGTGGTCTCAGCCGCAACAGGTCTTGCGGGTAAACAACTTAAGCAGTTGATGGTCGAATTAGCACCTGCGGAGTATAAGCAGGAGCCGCTCCTAGCTGGCGACCTCTATCAAGCAGGTGACGTTATTCTCTGTGTCGTCCCTATCGATATGGCCGCACCTAAGGGGCGTTTGATCCTGCCACAGGTGCAGATACTGCGTGAGGCGCTTGATCGCAGCGCCATCGCAATGGTCGTCAAAGAAACAGAACTAACGCAGGCATTATCAGTGGTTACGCCTAAGCTGGTGATTTCTGATGCTCAAGCGATTAAGCAAGTCGCCGCCACAGTGCCAGACGCAGTCCCTCTCACCACCTTCTCAACCTTATTTGCCCGATTTAAAGGCGATTTAGCCGTTCTCGCTGCGGGAGCTGATGCTTTAGATAAATTGCAAGATGGTAATAAAGTGCTCATCGCCGAAGCCTGTAGTCACAATGTGCAGGAGGACGATATTGGCCGAGTTAAACTTCCCCGCTGGATAAATAGCTACACCGGCAAACAACTCCAGTTTGTAGTTACATCTGGGCACGACTTTCCCGATAATTTAGAACAATATGCCCTCGTCATCCACTGCGGCGCTTGTATGTTTAACCGCAATGAAATGCTCCGTCGCATCCGTGAATGTCAACGGCGGCAGGTGCCTATCACTAACTATGGGGTGGCAATTTCTAAATTACAGGGCGTGCTACCGCGAGTACTTGCGCCTTTTAACAACAGTCCGCAGCAATAACATATTGAGCCTTAGTGCCAGGCTTAGCTGCGATGAAGTAGCTAAGCCTGTTTATCCTTGATGCTTGACAAACAACCACTTACACAACAATACGAACTAAATCGCGCCCATAAAAAAACACCGCCGAAGCGGTGTTTTTCATTTAAAGCAGTTGGTAATTAAGCTTCTGCAACGATAGAAACTTTAACAACAGCTTTAACTTCAGTGTGTAACTGAACTTCAACTTCGAAGTCGCCAGTAGTACGCAGAGCGCCTAATGGTAAACGAACTTCTGATTTAGCCAGTTCAACGCCAGCAGCAGTTACTGCATCAGCGATGTCACGGTTGCCAACTGAACCAAACAGTTTGCCTTCATCACCCGCTTTAGAAGCAATAACAACAGCTTCCAGAGCAGCGATTTTCTCAGCACGTTGGTTAGCAGCAGCCAGATCAGCAGCGATTTTAGCTTCTAATTCAGCGCGACGAGCTTCAAATACTTTAACGTTGCTTTCGTTAGCAACAACAGCTTTACCTTGTGGCAGCAGGTAGTTACGAGCGTAACCAGCTTTAACTGCAACTTGGTCACCCAGGTTACCCAGGTTAGCGATTTTATCAAGCAGAATAACGTTCATTATCAAATCCTCTATATTCGATTAGGAATACTGCAATTACTGATGTAAATCAGTGTATGGCAGTAGAGAAAGATAACGAGCACGCTTGATAGCGCGAGCTAGTTGACGCTGATATTTAGCACTAGTACCAGTGATACGGCTTGGAACGATTTTGCCGCTTTCAGTGATGTAGTTCTTTAAAGTAACGATATCTTTGTAATCAATTTCTGCAACACCTTCAGCGGTGAAACGGCAGAACTTGCGACGACGGAAATAACGTGCCATTTGACAGTCTCCTAAGTTTTCAATTCGACATTTTCGGCATGGATGACTAAGCGATTTTGGCCATTTCGCCCCTGTTGAAGCGTCATAAAACCTTGTACTTGTACTTCCACACCTGCTTTCAGATTATCTGCCACGCTTTCAAAACGTGGTCCACTCAATATCACTTGTATTTGAACGTAGACATTGCGGAGCATATCTGCTTCATAACGCTGCGATTTGTGTTCTAGCATGATCACACTATGTGCAATGCCTGCTGGGCTTTTAAAGCGTCTGGAACGGGTTATGGTTCCTGACAACACCAAGTTATTGGTGGTCACAGAAAAACTTACTCAGCGATTTCTTCAGCGTTAGCTTCATCATATGAGCGGTCGCCAGCTGGGCCACGACGTGAATCGCGCTCATCTTTAGCTTTCGCCATTGGAGATGCTTCAGTAACGGCAACTTTAGTACGCATTACCATGTTACGCAGAACTGCGTCGTTGAAACGGAAAGCAGTTTCTAGCTCTTCAATCGTCTCTGCTGGTGCTTCAACGTTCATCAGAACATAGTGAGCTTTATGCAGATCTTGGATTGGGTAAGCCAGTTGACGACGGCCCCAATCTTCTAAACGGTGGATTTTGCCGTTAGCTTCGGTGATAACACCGGTGTAACGCTCAATCATACCTGGTACTTGTTCACTTTGATCTGGGTGAACCATAAATACGATTTCGTAATGACGCATTTATTGCTCCTTACGGTTATGTAGCCTCGTTATTGGCTCAGTCAAACCAAATAGAGGCAAGGAACGAAAATAGTGACTGATTTGAGCGCGAGATAGTACAGAAAGCAGACGCGAAACTCAAGCAATAACTTTGCCTCAACACCCAATACAGGTATGATGACGCCTCACCCCTATTCGGATATCAGACACCGGCCACTCAAGAACCCATACTAATGTTACGAGCAATGCTAAAAGTTATCGCCCCTTTGAGTTTTTTTTGCCTATCTTTTCCTGCACTTGCGCTTGTTCCTCCCGATTATCAGGAGCCACCAAGTGATTTGACTGCAGAAGTCGAAGCCGGCTTACAATTGAACACAGGCAATACCGAATCGAGCAGTTTTAATGGTCGAACCCAACTGATTTACGATACTAAACAAACTAAGCAGGAAGCGACGCTAAAAGCGTATTTTGCTTCTGAAAAAAATCAAACCACCTCAGAAAAGTACGAACTCCAGCTTCAAAGCAACTATAAACTCAACAAAGGTTATATCTTCGGCCGTGGCGACTTCACTTGGGATCAGTTTGGTAGTTATACCCAAATCTCAACTCTTTCTTCGGGTTATGGTTTTAATGCCATCAGTACCTATAAGACCAAACTCAGTCTCGAAATCGGCCCAGGTTATCGATACAACTTGCCTGCCGAGTCAGTCGCAGAGCCAGACCCCGCTCCCGAAAAGGATGTGATCCTACGTACTGCGGCAAAGTTTTCTCAAAAATTACAGGAATACACCAGTATCAATGCCGATCTCACCGCCGAGGTGGGCGAAAATAACAATACCCTGACTCTCGATATGAACTACAAAAATTTAGTATTTCAGGATTGGGCCTTTAAAATCGGCATGAACATCAAGTTCACCGAAGTGGTTCCTGAGGGCAGCCAGCAGACGGATACCATCACCACCTTTAACTTGCTGTATACCTTTAGATAAACAAGCAATAAAACGATTTGGCTGGCACAACAATTCCCCACTCAGCCAAATCCCATTTCAGCACAATTTAGTGACCCACACATAAAAACGATAAATTAGTCGATAAATTCCAACATTTTGCAACACGGAATAAACACCGACTGCTGATATACTCTCCCTGGCAATCATACAAGGAGCAGTTAATGACAAACCCGCTACGTACTTTCGCCTCTTTATATAGCACGACGTTATTAACAGTGCTGGCTGGCGGTTTACTCACCACATATTTAGGCCTTAGGCTCTCGGTGATGCATGTTCCGCAGTTGTGGATAGGTAGCATGATGTCGGCCTACTATGTCGGCCTTGTCGCAGGATCTAAGATTGGCCACCGGCTAATCGCCCAAGTCGGACATATCCGTGCCTTTGTCGCTAGTGCTGGGATCGTTGCCGCCTCCGCACTGGGTCATGCACTCGTAGATGAGTTGGCGATTTGGATCCTGTTAAGGCTTATCGTTGGTATGGGAATGATGTGCCAATACATGGTGCTCGAAAGTTGGCTGAATGAACAGGCTGAAAGCAGCCAACGCGGCACTGTGTTTGCTAGCTACATGATAGTCTCGTACTTCGGTTTGATCTTGGGCCAAGGTGCCATCAGCCTCTATCCTGAACTCGGTCTAGAGCCGCTGTTACTGATCGCCATCTGCTTTGCCCTGTGTATTGTCCCGATTTCTTTAACGCGGCGTATTCACCCAGCACCACTGGTGCCCGCCCCCTTAAAAATTGCTCACTATTGGCGCAAAGCGCCGCAGGCACTAACGACAATTGCCATTGGCAGCATGATTGTCGGCTCCTTTTACGGTTTGGCGCCTGCTTATGCGAGCAACTTAGGTTTACCGCCCGAGAAGGTGGCCACCTATATGACAGCAACCATTCTCGCGGGCCTACTCGCCCAATGGCCAATGGGAAAATTATCTGACATTATGTCCCGCAGTCGCCTGATCCGCATCAACTGCGTACTGCTTGGGATCTTAGCATTAGCTATCGCCCTCACCCCCTATCATCCCACACTCTCACTGGTGATGACGTTTCTGTTCGGCATTCTTGGTTTTACCTTCTATCCCTTGGCAACCGCACTGGCTAACTCCCGTGTCGAGCAAAGTGAAAGGGTAGGACTATCGGCAACCATTTTGCTCACCTTTGGCATGGGCGCCAGCATCGGCCCATTAATCGCCTCGACTCTTATGCAATGGTTTGGCAACAGCATGCTCTATGGCTTTATGTCGGCCTGTACCTTAATCCTGTTTTTACGGCTACGTTATGTTCACTCACAGCAAAAAACCGAAACCAGTGTCACCCAAGACTACATCATGGCGACCGGTGACTTAGTCTCATCACCACTGGCTGCGGCGCTTGACCCGAGGGTGGATGTTGAATCGGTGCAGGAACACATGACACCAACACAGCAGGAAGATGAAGAAGATTTAGGTGCCGATGCCCTTGTTGAAGATTCAGATCATGATAACGAGCAACAGCTAACATTCGAGTTTGAATTTCACCCAGCGCCCAGCTTTATCCACGATGAGACAAACGAGGTGGACGAATCCAACCTCGATGCTATTAAAACCAATTAAGGGTTGATTTAGGCAATAAAAAAAGACGGGCTCGCCCGTCTTTTTTATTGATATATATCAATTAGCTACGGCGTTGACGCACGGCTTCGAATAGGCAAATACCCGTGGCGACCGACACGTTTAAGCTAGAGACGCTTCCCGACATCGGAATCGAAACTAAAGTATCGCAACACTCACGGCTTAGGCGGCGTAAACCTTTACCTTCGGCGCCCATCGCAATCGCTAATGGCCCTTTAAGATCGGCTTGATAAAGCTCGCAATCCGCTTCACCCGCCGTGCCGACAATCCACACGCCCTTTTCCTGCAGATGGCGCATAGTGCGGGCGAGGTTAGTCACTTGGAATAACGGCACGGTTTCAGCTGCGCCGCAAGCAACCTTACTAACCACAGCCGTTAAGCCAACGGAGTTATCCTTTGGCACAATAATGCCCTGCACGCCCGCCGCATCGGCGTTACGTAAGCAGGCACCTAGGTTATGCGGATCGGTAACGCCATCTAAAATCAATAAAAACGGTAAGTCGGTCTTTGCTAACAGCTCATCTAAGTCATGCTCACCAAGGATTTTAGCCGCTTTCACACGGGCAATAATACCTTGGTGCTGAGTACTTTCTGCTTTCTCGTCCAACACTTTGCGTGAAGTCACTTGAATGCTCGTGCCAAAGGCTTTCGCTTGACGGATCAGCGGGGTTAAACGCTCATCCTCACGGCCCTGCAACAGCCAAAGTTCAATAATGCGCTCAGGGCTGTGTTTTAACAGCGCTTCAACCGCGTGGATCCCAAAAATAATATCTTGTTTTTTCATTTACTTCTTTCTCGTGCTCCGCTTCGCGGCCTTTGGCTTTTTCGCCGTATCTTTTACACTTTTCTTAGGCTTAGTGCCCGCTTTAGACTTAGACTTACTCGCCGCTTTGTCTGAACCTGCTTTCGCTTTAACGCCAGTCGATTTAGCCGTTTTCGCCATTTTCGCGCCTTCGCGGTTTACCCGCTCACGGGCAGTCATGGGTTTTTCTCGACTAGGTGCCGCCTTGCGGCGACCGCCTTTACCACTGTCGCCAATCATGACTAAGTCAATCTGTCTATCATCCAAGTTTACCGCGGCCACTTTTACCGTAACGGGGTCACCCACTTGATAGATTTGACCTGTGTGCTCACCAATCAAACGCTGACGCATAGGATCGAACTGGTAATAATCGCTGCCCAGACTAGAAATATGCACTAAGCCATCGATAAATAAGTCATTTAAGCGAACGAATAAACCAAAGTTAGTGACAGAGGCAATCACGGCCTCGAAGGTGTCACCCACATGGTCCTGCATAAATTCACATTTAAGCCAGTCGCTTACATCACGTGTTGCCTCATCGGCGCGGCGTTCAGTCGTAGAACATTCTTCGCCTAATTTATCTAATTCATCGAGTTGATAGTGGTAGCCACCATCGGGAGTCCATTTCTCATTGGCTTCACCTTTTTCTTTCGCCAACAAATAGCGGATCACTCGGTGCAGCACTAAGTCAGGATAACGACGAATAGGCGAGGTAAAATGCGCGTATTCTTCCAGTGCCAAACCAAAATGGCCTTCGTTATCAGGCGTGTAGATTGCTTGGCGCATAGAGCGCAGCAACATCACTTGAATAAGTTCAGCATCGGGACGGTCGGCAATCTGCAACATTACATTTTGATAATCTGCAGGCGTTGGCTCAAGCCCACCGCCCATGCTCAAACCACGCTCAGCTAAAAACTCTTTAAAGTTTGCCAGTTTCTGCTCAGAGGGTGACTCATGCACGCGATAGAGGATTTCACCCTTATGCTTTTTCACAAACTTAGCAGCAGACACGTTCGCCAAAATCATACATTCTTCAATGATTTTATGAGCTTGATTACGCGCTCTTGGCACAATCTTATCGATCTTGCGCTGTTCGTTAAAAATAAACTGCGTTTCTATCGTCTCAAAGGCTATCGCACCGCGCTCTGCGCGCTGTTCATCAAGCGCTAAATAAAGCGACTGTAAGCATTGAAGATGTGGAAAGAGTGCTTCATGCTCAGGCGCAATCGGTCCGCCTTCGAGCATCGCAGCGACTTGTGTGTAGGTAAAGCGCGCGTGTGAATGCATCACCGCCGGATAAAACTTATAACCCGATAACTTACCACGGGCTGAAACCGTCATCTCTGCAACCATACACAGGCGGTCAACATGAGGATTGAGTGAACACAAGCCGTTAGAGATTTTCTCCGGCAACATTGGGATCACTTGCGATGGGAAGTACACCGAGTTACCACGGGCACGGGCTTCAGTATCTAAGGCCGAATCGGTGCGCACATAATAGCTTACATCGGCAATCGCCACCCACAGACGCCAGCCACCACTGGGTTTAGCTTCGGCATAAACAGCATCGTCAAAGTCGCGGGCATCTTCACCATCGATGGTCACTAAGGGTAGATCACGCAGATCGACACGACCCACTTTATCAGACTCAGTCACTTCATCGGGAATACGGCGCAGTTTCTTTTCAATGGCGGCCGACCACGTATGGGGAAGATCGTAATTGCGCAGGGCTATTTCGATTTCCATTCCCGGTGCCATTTGCTTGCCAAGCACTTCGGTCACTTTGCCTGCGGCTTTAACAAATCGACCGGGACGGCGGGTTAATTCTACCACCACCACATCGCCTTGACGGGCGCCATTGCGATCTTCACTAGCGATTAAAATTTCTTGGGTAATGCGCTTATCATCGGCAATCACAAATGCCATGCCACTGTCGACATGGAATCGACCAACAATCGCAGCACTACGGGGCTGGATCAAACGGACAATACGGGCTTCTCGACGACCTTTACGATCCATACCGGCTTTTTGTGCCAGCACTTTATCGCCATGGAAATACATCAGCATGTCGCGATTTGAGATAAATAAATCGTCGCCACCTTCGTCAGGTTTAAAGAAGCCGTAGCCTTCTCTGTGCCCAAGAACAATGCCGGAGATCAGATCCATTTTATCAGGTAAGCCGTAGCTTTGACCGCGGGTAAATACCAATTCACCGTCGCGCTCCATCGCCCGTAAACGGCGGCGCAGGGCTTCTAATTGCTCTTCATCATGGATCTGTAGTGCAGCAGCGATGCTGTCACGGGTAATAGGTGATTTTTGAGAACGTAAGTACTCGATAATATACTCACGACTTGGGATAGGGTTTTCGTACTTATCCTGTTCACGCTCGAAATGAGGGTCTTTGATCATTCAATATCCAATATTTCTGTCTCAATCTGTAGAGACAACTCAACGGGTTCGCAAGTGCTCTTGCTGGGCCCGCGCCACTGCACTGGCGGGCATTTTAGCGGCTAACACCTGCAGTAATGACAAGGCTTTTTTCTTAGTCGCCTCATCGGTAAATACATTGTTGTATAACCAGTTATAGGCCATTTCATAGTCTCTTGGACTACCATAACCTTCACCGTATAAACGGACCAGCATCATCCGCGCGGCTAAACTACCGCTCGCTGCCGCTGGCAATAAATAATTGACCGCACGGTCTTTATTACGAATAACAAACTTACCATTTTGATAATATTCGGCAAGTTTCACCATGGCCTCGGGGCTGCCCTGCTCAGCTGCATCACGCAATAACCCCATCCCTTTGACCGCATTGGCTTTTACACAGGTTCCGTGGTTGAGCATTTCTCCCCACAAAAACTGATACAGGGGCTGCTTTAAGACTTCTGCGCGCGCTTCGATGTCTTGCACTAACTGACAGTCATCTTGTTTGACTCTTGCCAAATACTTTTCACCGCGGATCATTTCAAGCAATTGATCTTGAGAATAAATATCCACCGCCTGTGTTTCAGCAAAGCACATTGAAGATACTAAGGGCAGCAGCGCAACTAATGCAGTACGTAGCATAACGACTCTCAATGACAATAAGGTGAATACTTGCATCGGCAGTATAACCTATTTCTTGAGCTCGAGCCGAATTTCTAACCACGAAAGCAAACAGGAAGGAACAGCAGAGGGTGAAAAGGCCGTGAAACACGGCCTCTACGATTTTAGTTAAACGGGCTAACTAAAATCATCGTCTCATTACGGTCTGGACCGGTAGAAATGATGTCGATCGGCGTTTCTAACAACTCTTCAATACGCTTGATGTAGTTGATAGCTGCTTGCGGTAACTGATCTAAAGAGGTCGCACCGAAAGTTGACTCGCTCCAGCCTGGCATAGTTTCATAAACAGGAGTGACCTGCTCATAACCTTCAGCTGCTAATGGCGTAACTTTGGAGATAGTGCCATCTGGATGTTGATAACCCACACAGATCTTCACTTCTTTCAGGCCATCAAGTACGTCTAACTTTGTTAAGCAGAAGCCGCTTACGCTGTTGATTTGTACTGCGCGGCGCATTGCCACTGCATCTAACCAACCTGGACGACGTTTACGACCAGTAGTCGCACCAAATTCATGACCTTTAGTCCCTAAATGATCACCTACTTCACATAAGAGTTCAGTTGGGAAAGGACCAGCTCCCACGCGAGTGGTGTATGCCTTCATGATACCTAAGACATAGTCTAAATGACGTGGACCAAAGCCGCTGCCTGTCGCCACACCACCTGCGGTCGTATTTGACGAAGTCACAAACGGATAAGTACCGTGGTCAATGTCTAACAGTGTACCTTGTGCGCCTTCGAACAGGATTGGCTCACCCGCTTTACGCGCGTTATCCAAAAGTTCAGTCACGTCAACACACATACTCTTCAGATAGTCAGCTAAGGCTAACGCATCGCTAAGTGTTTGCTCGTAATCTACGGCGTCAACTTTGTAGTACTCTGTCAGCATAAAGTTATGATATGCCATAACTTCTTTCAGCTTTTCAGCAAATAGTTCAGCATTGAACAGATCGCCCACACGCAGACCGCGACGAGAAATCTTATCTTCATACGCAGGACCAATACCACGACCCGTAGTACCAATAGCTTTGTTACCGCGCGCTTTTTCGCGAGCGATGTCTAAGGCACAGTGGAATGGTAGGATCAGCGGACATGCTTCAGAAATCAGCAGACGTTCCTCAACAGGAATGCCACGCTCTTTGAGCATGTTGATTTCTTTCATCAGTGCGTCGGGTGCAAGCACTACACCATTACCGATAATGCATTTAACATTGTCGCGTAGGATGCCTGATGGGATCAGATGAAGTACGGTTTTATCGCCATTGATCACTAAAGTGTGACCTGCGTTATGACCGCCCTGGTAGCGAACTACATATTTTGCCTGTTCTGTTAGAAGGTCGACAATCTTACCTTTTCCTTCGTCACCCCATTGAGTGCCGAGAACAACTACGTTTTTGCCCATTGTTTGCTGCAAGGTTGTGGTTAAAAAAGAATTCTAACAGATTTTAAACCGCAAGTGGTAAGGCATTTATGAAAAAATAATCAAAATGACCACACCAGCAGTGACTAATGAGCCACCGATGCGACGCAAAACTTGCTGATTTTGATTGGAAAGTTCATTTAAATATCGGCGCCATTTATTGGGGAATAACAATGGTCCCACACCTTCCAAAATCAACACCAGTGCCACGGCTAGCATAAATAACTGTAAGCTCATCTTCCTCTCTCTTAGCTTTTTCTACCCTAAAAATCGGTGATTAATACGAGGATAACCAATTTTAGGCAATAAAAAACCCAGCATAAGCTGGGTTTTTTGAGATTCCAAAACGTATTAACGCTTAGAGAATTGTGGCTTACGACGTGCTTTACGTAGACCCACTTTCTTACGCTCAACTTTACGAGCGTCACGGGTAACGAAACCAGCAGAACGTAATGATGGACGCAGAGCTTCATCTAATTGCATCAGGGCACGAGTGATACCGTGACGGATTGCACCTGCTTGGCCAGTGATACCACCGCCTTTAACAGTTACATAGATGTCCAGCTTGTCAGTCATTTCAACTAACTCTAATGGTTGACGAACAACCATACGAGCAGTTTCACGACCAAAGTATTGGTCCAAAGGACGTTGATTTACAACGATGTTGCCACTACCAGCTTTAGCGAATACGCGTGCTGTAGAGGTTTTGCGACGGCCAGTGCCGTAGTACTGAGTTGCAGCCATTTGCTTAATCCCGTTTAGATATCAAGAACTTGAGGTTGTTGTGCAGCGTGGTTATGTTCTGCGCCAGCGTAAACTTTCAGTTTACGGAACATGGCACGGCCCAGTGGACCTTTTGGTAACATACCCTTAACTGCTTTCTCGATGATCATTTCTGGCTTATGAGCTTGCAGCTTTTCAAAGCTGATTTGCTTAATGCCACCAGGGAAGCCTGAGTGCGAGTAGTACGTCTTGCCTTGCGCTTTGTTACCAGTAACAGTAACTTTCTCAGCGTTGATAACGATGATGTAATCACCAGTGTCAACGTGAGGAGTGTATTCAGGCTTGTGCTTACCGCGTAAACGCAGAGCGATTTCGGTAGCGATACGACCTAAAGTTTTGCCGTCTGCATCAACGACGAACCAGTCACGAGTTACAGTTTCTGGTGTAGCAGTAAAAGTCTTCATTATTACAAAAACCCAAAGTTAATTTTCTGTCTCACATGTTGCTTGCAATGACAAACAACACAAAATTGCCTTTCAGTACCCCTTCGAGTACTTAACTCGGCATACAACTTCCACCTAGTTTGGTGGAGTAACGTGGGCAGGTGGCGGATTATAGACAAACGTGAGTTAAAAATCACCTGATATTTTGACAAAAATCATAAAAATTCGATCGATGTGGCTCATTACTACGCTAAGGAATGAGCCACTGAAGATTTGTCGAGAAAAACCCCGCAAAGCACGCTCTGCAATAGTCTAAGACTTAGGGTAAATGCTCTGATTTTAAGTAATCGTGGGATTGCATTTCAATCAAACGGGAACGACAACGTCTGAATTCAAAACTCAATAAGCCGTCGGCATAAATGTCTTCTAACGGCACCTGCGCGGACACGATCAATTTAACGTTGCGCTCGTAAAACTCATCCACCATGGCCAAAAAGCGTCTGGCGATATCATCACCCGTTAAAAATGCGCCCATTTGCTCAATGCCACTCACCAGCACGGTATGATAAATCCGCGCCAGTTCCATATAATCCCGCTGACTACGGGGGCCATCACATAAGGCTCTAAAATCAGCAAGCAACACACCTTGCGCCTGTTGGCGAATGGATATTTCACGGCCTTCGATTTCAATCGCGTCAGTTGAAACCTCGGCCTCAGGCGCTAACTGACGGAAATAACGCAGCAAGTTAGTATCGGCCTGCTCATCAAGTGGATAGTGGTAAATTTCCGCCTGCTCTAACGTCCGTAGACGGTAGTCGATCCCCGAATCCACATTTAATACTTCACAATGCTGATTGATCAGCGCGATCGCAGGAAGAAATCGCGCCCGTTGCAACCCATTTTTATATAAGTCGTCAGGGATGATATTTGAAGTCGCCACTAATACCACGCCTTCTTTAAAGAGCGCTTGGAATAAGGTGCCAAGCAACATGGCGTCGGTGATATCTGACACGAAAAACTCATCAAAACAAATGACTTTATATTTTGCCGCCATTTGTTTGGCAATCACTAATAATGGATCGCGCGTACCTTTAAGGGTGTCTAAATCTAAATGCAGTTGATGCATAAAACGATGAAAGTGCGCCCTTAACTTTTGATTGCCAGGTAATGCATCAAAGAAGGTGTCCATCAAATAGGTTTTACCGCGGCCTACGCCTCCCCAAAGATAAAGCCCTTTTGTAGGCGCGGGTGCCGACTTTAAGCCAAAAGAGGTCAATAGCTTACCAAATACAGAATTAGGCTCTTCGGCTGCGGTGAGATCCTCATAAACGCGTTGCAGCGCCTTTACCGCCATTTCCTGCGCCGGATCATGGGAAAAACCATCACGAGTAAGATCTTTTTGATAATGCTGCCAAGGGCTTAACTGGGGCACGTTATTATTCTCTTTTGTCCTTTGGAAAAACTGCGTCGATATTAACACGGCCAAGATGACGCAGCATATATTTATACCCTATCAACTTGGATCTGTAGTGAGCTTGCGGAAGGGCCCAGCACAACGGCTTAATATGATAAAACTGATGAGGAAGAACTATGCTGTTAGCTGATTAAACTCAATGATTGGAAGTTATTAGGACTTGAAAAATACCTTAAAAGCCCACAGGTTTCACTTCAGTTACAGTCAATAAAATGTTGATAAAATAACCGTTAAGAAATTAACCTTTGTTAATATTGATGAACTTTTTCAATGAGGTGCGTGTCCGAAAGGTTACCTAGGCAAATAGCCGGTACCGATACAGATTTGATCTGGTGCGGACACAAACTGACGACGCATTACATCCAGATCCTTGATCCCTTATTTGGAGTTATGAATAGATGAAAACGAAATTATCTGTACTTTCAGCCGCAATGTTAGCCGCAACCCTGACAATGATGCCTGCGGTTTCACAGGCCGCTATTCCCCAATCTGTTGAGGGACAACCCATTCCCAGCCTTGCCCCTATGCTAGAGCGCACGACGCCCGCAGTGGTTTCTGTCGCGGTTTCCGGCACCCATGTTTCTAAACAACGCGTTCCGGATGTGTTCCGCTATTTCTTCGGCCCGAATGCACCGCAGGAACAAGTACAAGAGCGTCCATTTAGAGGCTTAGGCTCTGGCGTTATTATCGATGCGGATAAGGGCTATATTGTCACCAACAACCATGTGATCGACGGTGCCGATGATATCCAAGTCGGCTTACATGATGGCCGTGAAGTTAAAGCCAAACTGATTGGTACCGATTCAGAGTCCGACATTGCTTTGCTGCAAATTGAAGCAAAAAATCTGGTCGCAATTAAAACCTCCGACTCAGATGAGCTGCGTGTTGGTGACTTTGCCGTGGCTATTGGTAACCCCTTCGGTCTAGGACAAACCGTGACCTCAGGGATTGTCAGTGCCCTAGGCCGTAGTGGTTTAGGCATTGAAATGCTTGAAAACTTTATCCAAACCGACGCAGCTATCAACAGTGGTAACTCGGGCGGCGCGCTGGTTAACCTTAAAGGTGAACTGATCGGTATTAACACGGCTATCGTCGCACCAAACGGTGGTAACGTCGGTATCGGTTTTGCGATTCCCGCAAACATGGTGAAAAACCTCGTGGCTCAAATTGCCGAACACGGTGAAGTTCGCCGTGGCGTATTGGGGATTTCTGGCCGTGATTTAGATAGCCAACTTGCCCAAGGCTTTGGGTTAGACACTCAGCACGGTGGCTTTGTGAATGAAGTCACTGCGGGCAGTGCTGCCGAAAAAGCAGGTATTAAAGCGGGCGATATTATCGTTAGCGTGGATGGACGAGCAATTAAGTCGTTCCAAGAGCTGCGAGCTAAAGTGGCAACCATGGGCGCAGGCGCCAAGGTCGAACTGGGCCTTATCCGTGATGGCGATAAGAAGACCGTGAGTGTCACCTTAGGCGAAGCTAGCCAAACTACTGAAAAAGCGGCTGGTGCTGTACATCCTATGTTGCAAGGAGCCTCATTAGAAAATGCCTCTAAAGGGGTTGAAATTACCGATGTCGCGCAAGGCTCGCCTGCGGCAATGAGCGGTCTGCAAAAAGGCGATTTGATTGTCGGTATCAATCGTTCTGCGGTGAAAGATCTCAAATCACTCAAGGAACAGCTCAAAGATCAAGAAGGCGCTGTAGCCCTGAAGATCCTGCGTGGTAAGAGCTTATTGTACCTAGTGCTGCGTTAATCGATACGCCGGTCTGATTTATATCCCATTATCAGATGCGGATCAGCATAGGGAACGCGCGTTCCCTATGCTTTAACTTGTTAAACATGTTAATCTAACTCACCTTTTTCAATATTTAGCCTGCCATGACAATAAAAGAAACCCTGTTATATCTCGGTAAAGCCGTGCTTTTCGGCCTTATCATGGCGGCCATGTTTTTATTGGTGACTAACTTCTTCGATAATAAGAGTCTTGGCAATTCACTTCTGCAAAACCGCGGTAATAATACAGTTGAACTGTCCTTTGCTAAGGCAGTGCGCCGCGCAGCACCTGCCGTAGTCAATATTTACAGCTTAAGTATCGATCAGAGCCGTCCATTGAATTCTGGCTCACTCCAAGGTTTAGGATCTGGGGTGATCATGAGTAAAGAAGGCTATATTCTCACGAATTATCATGTCATTAAAAAAGCCGATGAAATTGTAGTCGCCCTACAAGATGGCCGCAAATTCACCTCGGAAGTCGTAGGTTTTGATCCCGAAACCGATCTTTCAGTGCTTAAGATCGAAGGCGATAATCTTCCTACTGTACCAGTCAATCTCGACAGCCCACCACAGGTTGGTGATGTGGTATTAGCCATTGGTAACCCTTATAACCTCGGCCAAACTATTACCCAAGGCATTATCAGCGCCACGGGTCGTAACGGCTTGAGTTCGGGTTATTTAGACTTTTTACAGACAGATGCCGCGATTAACGCCGGTAACTCCGGTGGTGCATTAATTGATACTAACGGTAGCCTGATTGGTATCAACACCGCCGCCTTCCAAGTGGGCGGCGAAGGTGGCGGCCACGGCATTAACTTCGCGATCCCGATTAAACTGGCCCACAGCATTATGGGTAAGCTAATTAAAAATGGTCGTGTGATCCGTGGTGCCTTAGGGATCTCTGGCGAACCGATTAACCCAGTTGTGGCACAAATCCTCAACCTGCCCGATTTACGTGGGGTATTAGTTACTGGTGTCGATCCTAATGGTCCAGCGGCACGAGCGCAGCTACAACCAAGGGATGTAATCATCAAATACGGCGACGAAGATGTGCCTGGGGTCGAAATGCTGATGGATAGAATTGCCGAGACCACACCCGGCAAGAAAATCATGATGACGGTTATTCGCCAAGGTAAACAGCAGGAACTACCCGTTATTATCGATGAAAAAGTCGTCGTCGATAATTAAGCTCTGTAACTAACTTTGTTAATCTCAGAATGAGGCATGTAAAACCTCATTCTGAGTCATCGTCCAAATCACCTATTACCTACCCTCAAATGCAGAGCTAAATATAGCACTGCCATTTCTAACGGACTTTTGCCCCTTTGTGTGTTTAAGCTCATTAGCTCAAACGAAAATTCCCACATCTGCTGCCATACAAATTCTTATCTATTTGGCTATGTTTGGCCTTACCAGAAATCGACTAACAATGTATGGGTATACAGTCGTATTTAAATTTAGATACTTTGGTGTGATTTTAAGACAATATCAGTGCGCATTAATTCCATTCTCAGCGAATAAAACTCTATAAAATCAAATGATTATAATAAATTAATTTTAGTTAATAGGTTTGAAAAACGCTCATGCGCGTTTTGCCAGATAGTGTATTTGGCAGAAAGCTGATAACTTCTTTGCATACAGATAGTTAACAGTGCGCGTTTTTACTGGTCCAACGGGGTAAACCCGCATGCGCACGAATAAAATGTTAAGTTTCAAGAGGTAACTATGGACGATAGGTTTAAATCTTGGGTTGCAATGGCTAGCCATTTCATTGGTGAGCACTTCGATCATTGCAAACCTTTTCTAGATAAAGATTTTCAAAACATGCATCCCATGGTTAGGTTTGTAAGTACCCAGTTGTACTTATCTTGTCACTTTAGCTCAGAGAGTTCACTTATTTTGTTACAGCATGGTCAAGAGTGGGATGCTGAAATTATTAACCGTACAATAATTGAAGGTGTTACCAAGTACATCTACATGCTGAATGGCTCTGAAGAGGAAGTGCTAACGAAAGTTAATGAGTATTGGGAGATTCTTCCCAGTTACTCTGCTATTAAACGAAGTGATCGTGCGAGCTCTTTGTTAGCAGAAGTCGACCCACAAGATATGCATAATTGGCTTTCAATTCAAGAGCTAACATTAGAACCAGAACAAGTGGACATTATTCGAGGTGATACAAATAAGCAGCAACGAAAACAGCTAGAACAAAAGTGGTCGTTTAGCCACATCATACAAGAGTTTAGCAAGTCTAATGATACGAGGCTTAATCCTTTGATTCATTTAGGCTATAACTACGGGATGAGTAGTCATCTTATCCATAAAGATGGTGACGGTGTAGCTATGGTGTGGGAGCGATGTGTACGTACGACAGAAGAACAAGCATGGGTTAAAGCTGCGCATATAGCTCGATCTATTTCTGATCTCTGCACTTTTGCTGAAATGCGTTCGCTATTTCTATTTCAGTTTTGTGGTGAACATCCAGATTTTTCCAACACCTTAAGACAAAACTATGAGCCACTGTTTGCAAGTTTAAAAGACGCACTGCAAGAATTTAATGTCAACGAATATGAAACTTAATCGGGTAGCCGGAGGTATTTAGCCTCCAGCCCCCACACCACCCTGCATGCGGCTCCGCACAGGGCGGTTCATTTAGAACGCCTAACCTGTTTTCTGGTTCGGATAGTGAACCGCGATCCATCCA